>JALRFN010000413.1 GCA_023268425.1 Burkholderiaceae bacterium
CCACACCAGCGGGCGCAGGTCATGCACCCCGCTGATGCTGGCCACGCGTTGGATGCGTGCTTGTGTGGCGCTGGACAGCGGGCTGTTGGCGCAGACCATGCGCGTGACCAAGTGCCCGCCCGCCGAGTGCCCGCTGAGCACGATGGGGCCGGCGATTTGCGCGGCCGCGTGTTCGATGGCTTGCGCAATTTCCAGTGTGATGTTGGCGATGCTCGTCTGAGGTGCCAAGGTGTAGCTGGGCATGACCACAGTCCAGCCACGGTTCACGGCACCTTGAGCGAAATGCGACCAAGTGCGCCGATCAAAGGCGCGCCAATATCCCCCGTGCACAAACACCGCCAGCCCCAGAGTGTTGCCCTCGGGTAAGAACACATCGTAGGCTTGGCGCTCGCCGCCACCGTAGGCCACGTCCAACTGCGCACGGCCTTGCTCGCAGAGGGCGTCGCGCCAGGCTTGGGCTTGTGCCTGCCAGCGCGGTGGGTAGTCTTGGCTGTTGGGAATGTGCGCAGCGTTCGCGTAAGCATCACTCCAATCGGTGGCGGTCATCGGGGTCTCCTGTCTCGTTTGCGTGATTGTCACTCAGGCGCCCTGCGGCGTCGCAGGCCTGAGGCTTGCGCACACGGTGCTCACGCATAATGCGAGCCCATGTACTTCACCATCCCCACGCTGTTGACTTGGGCGCGCATCGCGGCCATTCCCTTGGTGGTGGGCGTGTACTTTTTGGCGGGCGTCGATGGGGGCACCCAAGATGTGTTGGCCACCGTGTTGTTTGTGGTGTTCGCCCTGACCGATTGGGCCGATGGTTACTTGGCGCGCAAGTTGAACCAGTCCTCAGCGTTTGGGGCCTTTTTGGATCCGGTGGCGGATAAGTTTTTGGTCAGCGCCAGCTTGCTCGTCTTGTTGCATCTGGATCGCGTGCATGTTTTCGTGGCCCTGATCATCATCGGTCGTGAAATCGCCATTTCTGCCTTGCGCGAGTGGATGGCCACGGTGGGCGCGCGCTCCAGTGTCGCCGTGCACATGTTGGGCAAACTCAAGACCGCGACGCAAATGGTGGCTTTGCCCTTGCTTTTGTGGAACGGCGTTTTGTTTGGCTGGTTCGATACCCTTTGGTGGGGCACGGCCTTGATCTGGGTCGCATCGGTGCTCACCTTGTGGTCCATGGTGTACTACTTGCGCAGCGCGTGGGCCGACCTCAAAGACCGCGAGCCCATGGCATGAACTCGGCGGAAACCGAGAGCCCTTGGGTGGCGGCGATGCCCGCCATTTTTGTGTTGATTTGGAGCACTGGCTTCATCGTGGCGCGCTTTGGCATGCCACACGCGCCACCGTTTTCATTTCTCGCCTGGCGTTACGCCTTGTCCATCGTGGGTTTGTTGATCTGGGTGACGCTGGCGCGTGTGCCCTGGCCCAAGGACGGTCAATGGAAACACCTGTGTGTGACGGGTGCTTTGATGCACGCGGGTTACCTCGGCGGAGTCTGGGCTGCGGTCAAAGGTGGGATGGGCGCGGGCTTAGCCGCCTTGATTGTGGGTTTGCAGCCCGTGTTGACGGCGCTGTGGGTGGCGCATCGCGGCGGTCAAGTTCATTTGCGGCAGTGGTTGGGCTTGGCCTTGGGTTTGACCGGTTTGACGCTGGTGATTTGGGACCGCTTGGGTTCGGGAGCGGTGACTTGGGGCAACAGCGCTTGGATCACTTTGGGCCTGCTCAGCATCACCGCAGGCACGCTGTACCAAAAGCGTTTCATCAAGCCTTGCGACGTGCGCAGCGCCAATGCCGTGCAATTGATGGCCGCTTGGGTCGTGAGTCTGCCCTTGGTGTGGATGGAAACCGAAGCGGTGGTGTGGAACGCGGAAAGCATGGGTGCCATGGCGTGGTCTGTCTTGGCCTTGACGATTGGTGCCAGTTCTTTGCTCTACCTGTTGATTCAACGGGGCGCGGCCACCTCGGTGGCCTCGCTGATGTATCTGGTGCCGCCTTGCACGGCGGTGTTGGCTTGGTTGTTGTTTGACGAGCCTTTGGGGGCTCGCGTGTTGGTGGGCGTGGCCATCACCGCCATGGGGGTGTGGTGGGTGGTGCGTCAGGCCGCAAAACCTGGAGAAAAATCATGAGTCATCGCATTGCTGTGATTGCCGGAGATGGCATTGGCACGGAAGTCATGCCCGAGGGCCTGCGGGTCTTGGAGGCCGCCGCGAGTCGCTTCGGCATTGACTTGCAACTGGATCACTTTGACTTTTCTTCTTGGGCTTATTTTGAGAAGCACGGCCAGATGTTGCCCAACAATTGGAAAGACCAAATTGGCGGGCACCAAGCCATCTTTTTTGGTGCCGTGGGTTGGCCTGCCAAGATCGCCGATCACGTCTCGCTTTGGGGCTCGCTGTTGCTCTTTCGTCGCGAGTTTGACCAATACGTCAACTTGCGTCCGGCGCGCTTGATGCCTGGTGTCACCGCACCGGTGGTGCGTCGAGACGGCAGCGCGCGTGCACCGGGTGAGATCGACATGGTGATCGTGCGTGAAAACACCGAGGGCGAGTACTCGGCGGTGGGTGGCCGCATGTTTGAAGGCACGCCGCGTGAAATCGTCATGCAAGAGACGGTGATGTCGCGCCACGGCGTCGACCGAGTTCTGCGTTTTGCCTTCGAGACGGCGCGCTCGCGACCGAAGAAACACCT
>JALRFN010000117.1 GCA_023268425.1 Burkholderiaceae bacterium
GGCATGACCACTGGCGTCGACAGTCCCACGCGCCACAAACAAATAAGCCTTGCGTCCCGCCGTCAGAGGTGCCTGGGCGCACTCGGCGCCGTCAAACAAGCCCGCGTACAAGCGCGCGTCGGCATGCACATGCACGGAACCCTGCGCGCCGTCCGGCGACGCGACCAAACACAAACGCCCACGCTTGTCAGCCTCGGAGAAGGTCTTTTGCTCGTAGCCAGGTGTCACACCGCGCTGGTTCGGCAAGATCCAAATCTGCAAAAAGTGCGTGACTTGGTCTTTCGCGTGGTTGAACTCGCTGTGCAAGATGCCCGTGCCCGCACTCATGCGTTGCACGTCTCCTGGCGGAATCGCGGTGCCGTTGCCCATGCTGTCCTGATGCGCCAAAGCGCCGGACAAGACGTAGCTGATGATCTCCATGTCGCGGTGCGGGTGCGTGCCAAACCCCTGCCCAGGCGCGATGCGGTCTTCGTTGATGACCCGCAAGTTGCCCCAGCCCATGTGCGCGGGGTCGTGGTAATCGGCAAAAGAAAACGAGTGAAAACTCTTCAGCCAGCCATGGTCGGCGTAGCCACGGGCTTGCGCTTTTCTCACGGTCAACATTTGGGGCTCCTTTCCACGCTTTGGCGTCCATGATGCTTGAAAGTTTAGGTGGCGCCGCGCGCTGGTCTGCTGAAAAACCTGCAAAGCCAAATTCAAATTTTTTGAATCAAAATACGACTTCGATGCAAAACCTTCGCCAAGCCCTCACCGCGGACAACATCCATTTGTTGGCCACCATCGACGCCACCGGCAGCATGGCCGCTGCCGCTGAGGCATTGGGCGTGGTGCCCAGCGCCTTGACCTATCGGCTGCGCCAACTGGAAGAAGCGGTAGACGCCTTGCTGGTCGCACGCAGCAGCAAGCGCAGCCAACTCACACCTGCGGGGGCCGAGTTGCTGCGGGTGGGCGCGCCGCTGTTGAGCGAGATCGACGCACTGGCGCGGCGCGTGCAGCGCATCGCCAGTGGTTGGGAGCCGGAGTTGATCATTGCCTACGACGCCCTGATCCAAACCAAGGTCTTGCTCGAACTGGTGGCCGACTTCGACCGCCAACAAGCGCCCACACAACTGCGCTTGGTGCAAGGCACCTTGTCGGGCACCATGGAAAGCCTGATCGATGGCGAAGCCGACTTGGCGCTGGGGGTGTTTGCCGACCACGCGCACTACGCGGGCATCGACACGGCCGCGCTGGGCGACATGGCTTTTGTCTTCCCGGTCGCTGCACACCACCCGCTGGCTGACGCGCCAGAGCCCATTGCCGACAGCACGCGGGCCCTGCATCGCGCGGTGGTGGCCTCAGACTCCAGCCGGCGCGGCCGAGGCATGAGCGTGGGACTGCTGCCCGGTCAAGCCATACTGCGCGTGCCCGACATGCGCGCCAAGCTGCAAGCCCAACTGGCGGGACTGGGCTGTGGCTTCCTGCCCGAGCCGTGGATTCGCGATGCCGTCAAAGCGGGGCAACTGCGCATCAAAACCCTCAGTGCGCCCGCACGCGTGGCACCGCTGGCGTTTGCCTGGCGAAGGTCTGGCGCCAGCAGCGGCCGCGCACTGCAGTGGTGGCTCAAGGCCTTGCGCTCGCCGCGCACACGCGCGGCCTTGTTGGGCGAACACCGCTGACTGCTTTGGCGGCAAGCGTGGTGCACAATCCGCCCGCCCCTCTTTTTGCACCATGAGCTTTTTGCCACTCACTGACCCTTGGTTTTACGCCGTCGCGGTGCCTGCCGTCTTGCTGCTGGGCATCAGCAAAAGCGGCTTCGGCTCGGGCTTTGGCTCCCTGGCTGTGCCCATGATGGCCATGGCCATCACCGTGCCCATGGCCGCGGCGATTTTGATGCCCGTGCTGGCCGTCATGGACCTGCTGGGCATTTGGGCCTACCGCCGCGACTCGGACAAAAAATTGTTGCGAGAGCTCGTGCCTCTGGCCTTGATCGGCACGCTGGTGGGCACCCTGAGTTTTCACTGGCTCAACGCGCACACCGTCGCCGCCTTGGTGGGCGGATTGACCCTGGTGTTCTTGGCCCAACGGCGCGTGTTCCCGCCGCAAAGCGAAACCCATGTGCCCCCCAAGTGGCTGGGGGCCATCTTGACCATCACCTCAGGCTTCACGAGTTTCGTCGCGCACGCGGGCGGCCCACCCATCAACGCCTACTTGCTGCCCATGCGATTGCCGCCGGTGCGCTTCACCGCCACCATGGCCTATTTGTTTTTCGTCATCAACCTCAGCAAATGGCTGCCCTACGCGTGGTTGGGCTTGCTGGACACGCGCAACTTCGCGACTTCGCTGGTGCTGTTGCCGCTGGCGCCACTGGGCGTGTGGCTGGGTGTGCGCATGGCGCGGCGCATCAACATCGTGGTCTTTTACCGCTTCATCGAAGTGGGCATGTTGCTGACCGGGGTCAAACTGCTGTGGGATGGCGTGGCTTGATCGGCTTGGTTCACAAGCTGAGCTGGGGCCAAGGCCCGCTCACATGTGGCCGAATTTGCCGTCGTTGAAATCTTTCATGGCCTGCATGATTTCCTCACGACTGTTCATGACAAAAGGCCCGTAACCCACCACGGGTTCGTCGATGGGCTCACCGGCGAGCAGCAAGACCAAGCTGTCTTGTTGCGCCTGCACGGCCAAGCCATCGCCAGCGCGCGAGCAGGCCACGTGCTGCGCGTCTTTGATCGTGCGGCTGTGCGCGCCTTCGCCCACACGCACCTCGCCTTGCATGACCACCAACAAAGCGTTCCAGCCTTCGGGAATGTCCCAGTGCCAAGCGACGCCCGCACGCAAGCGTGCATCGGCCACCAACAAGGGGGAGCGCGTGTGGGCCGGGCCGTTGAAGCCTTGGTAGCTGCCGCCAATCACGCGCAGCTGTCCTGCGCGCTCGGGCAATTCCCAAGTGGGAATGTCGGCCGCCACAATGGCTTGGTAAGCCGGGGCCGTCATTTTTTGCGCCGCGGGCAAGTTGACCCAGAGTTGGGCCATGTGCATCACCCCGCCGCTGGCGCTGAAGGCGGGCGAATGGAACTCTTCGTGCAACAAGCCGCCGCCCGCCGTCATCCATTGCACGTCACCTGGGCCAATCGTGCCACCACCACCGTGCGAATCGCGGTGGGCCACCTCGCCGGCGTAGGCAATGGTGACCGTCTCGATGCCCCGGTGGGGGTGTGGCCCCACCCCACGCGGCTGTGTCGTGGGTGTGAACGTGGTGGGGGCGCCATAGTCCAGCATCAAAAACGGGCTGTTGACCGCCGTGTTGGCCTGGTAAGAAAACAGCGAGCGCACATGAAAGCCATCGCCCACCCAATGGCTGGCGGGCGGGGAAGCGGTGGTGACGATGGTTTTGTCCATTGATTTGCTCCAAACAACTTGGCGTACGTGAGGCCAGACACCGCCGCTTCAAGGGCGCGGGTCAAGCCAGAGGCAAGAACCGCGGAGCGGCGCGGGTTTGAATCCCACCCATGGAGTCTGGCACGAAGTTGCCCCGCGCCACGTTGTGGGGGTGGCGGGCAGCCTCGGCCATGGTCAAGACAGAGCCAAAGCACACGTCCGAGCCCTCAAACACGGCCTCCCAGTGCGCGCGCGGTTGGCTGGCGATTTGCGCCGCCAGCCGGGCTTTAAGTTCAGGCCAGCGGGCTTTGTTTTGTTGGTCTTTCGGGTCCACGTCGTCCCAACCCAGTTTTTGCAAGAGCAAGGCGTAGAACTGCGGCTCCAGCGCACCGAGGCTGATGTGCAAACCATCGCTACAAGTGTAGACGTCGTAAAACGGCGAGTCGTGGAAGGCACTGGGCTCTGGGCCGCCCAGGCCACCGCTGGAGACCACCCACTGCGCCAAGCCGCCCAAAGAGGCCATGACATCCACAATCGCCGCGTCGACCACACAGCCCTGGCCGCTTTGTCTGGCCTGCAACAAAGCCGAAACGATGCCGAAACACATGCCCAAGGCACCGCCTGCATCGCCCAAGACCGTGGGCGGAATGATCGGACGCTCGCCCGGACGAGCCGACAAGGACAAGGCGCCGCTCAAGGCCACGTAATTGACGTCATGCCCAGCAGCTTGCGCCAAAGGTCCGTCTTGACCCCAGCCCGTCATGCGCGCATATATCAGCTTGGGGTTCAAGGCTGCGGCCACCGCAGGGCCCAGGCCCAAACGCTCCATGACTCCGGGGCGGTTGCCCTCAATCAACACGTCGTGTGCGGCGATCACCGTTTTGGCTTGCTCCACGTGCTCGGGCAATTTGAGGTTGAGTTCCAGCACCGACTTGCCGCGACGCAAGGGGTTTTCGGTTTCACGGTCGCCCAAGCGCAGGTTCACCCCACCGCCGCCAGGACGCGCAATCACCGTCACTTCAGCGCCCATGTCAGCCAACATGCGGGCGCCCAACGGCCCGGGGCCAATGCCCTCAAACTCCACCACGCGCACGCCAAGCAAAGGTTTCATGATTTGGTCTTCCTCTCAATCTGAACTCGGCGTACATGCCAGCACGCCCTGTGGTGACATTGAACCGCAATTGCGCAGCGGCAGCTTTGCTGCGAGCGACAGCCGCGACAGCGGTCTGAAGCGACCCAGCGCGGCCCAACGTCAGGCCTTTGCGCTGGAGCGAGATGTTCGTGCGCAGCCCAGGCTTGGGCGCCCGACAAAAAAGCAGCGCCACAATGCCCCAGCGCGACGTGAAGCCACTGATAACGCGCTAAAGTTGACCCATGTCCAAAACGCTTGCTTCTCCTGCCGACGACAAGACTTCACGCGCAGCCGAATCGGCTGCCGCGGCGAGTTTTGCTGGCTTGGTGGACAAGCTCGACTACCTGAGCGCGACCGAAATCGACGAGGTGCGCCGCGCTTACCGCTGCGCCGACGAAGCCCACTTGGGCCAAATGCGCAAAAGCGGCGAGCCCTACATCACCCACCCCATCGCGGTGGCCAGCCTGTGCGCAGAGTGGAAGCTGGACGCCCACGCGCTGATGGCGGCGCTGATGCACGACGTGCTTGAAGACAGCGGAGTGACCAAGGCCGAAATGGTCGAACGCTTCGGCCCCACCGTCGCCGATTTGGTGGACGGCCTGACCAAGTTGGACAAGCTGGAGTTTGACTCGCGCGAGCACAACCAAGCCGAGTCGTTTCGCAAGATGTTGCTGGCCATGGCCAAGGACGTGCGCGTCATCTTGGTCAAGTTGGCGGACCGCACCCACAACATGCGCACCATGGGCGACATGCCGCGCAGCAAATGGCGGCGCATTTCGACCGAGACGCTGGAGGTCTACGCCCCCATCGCCTACCGCCTGGGCCTGAACCAAACCTACATCGAATTACAAGACTTGGCGTTTCGCCACGCCAACCCCTGGCGCTACCAAACGCTGCAAAAAGCCATCAACAAAGCGCGTCGCCGTCGGGTTGACTTGATTGAAAAGGTGCGCGGCGAAATCACCCAAGCCATGCAAGCGCATGGCCTGCAGGCCCACATCGAAGGCCGAGAAAAGGCGCTGTATTCGGTCTACCGCAAGATGGTCGACAAGCACTTGACCTTCTCTCAAGTCACTGACCTCTACGGCGTGCGCGTGGTCTTGCCCGAGTGGATGGACTGCTACAAAGCCCTGGGTGTGATGCACCACTTGTACAAGCCCGTACCCGGCAAGTGCAAAGACTACATCGCCATCCCCAAGTCCAACGGCTACCAATCGTTGCACACCGTTTTGGTCGGCCCTGTGGGCATCAACATCGAGGTGCAAATTCGCACCGAAGCCATGGACGTGGTGGCCGAGTCAGGCATTGCCGCACACTGGCTGTACAAGGCGCGCGATGGTGACGCACCGCCCGAACAGCTGGGCGCCAAGTGGATGCAGTCGCTGTTGGACATCCAAAACGAAACCCGCGACGCTGCCGAATTTTGGGAAAACGTGCGCGTGGATTTGTTCCCCGACGCGGTGTTTGTCTTCACCCCCAAGGGCAAGATCATGTCGCTGCCCCGCGGTGCGACCTTGATCGACTTTGCTTACGCCATCCACAGCGACATCGGCAACAAAGCGGTCGCGGCCACCGTCAACGGCGAGGCCGCCGCCTTGCGCACTGAGATCAGCAACGGCGATGTGATTCAAATCGTCACGTCGCCTATTTCTGAGCCCAACCCGGCTTGGTTGAGCTTTGTGCGCACGGGGCGCGCGCGCTCAGCGATTCGCAACCACCTGAAACAAATGGCGCAGGCCGACACCCGCATCTTGGGTGAAAAAATGCTGCGCCATGCCTTCTTTGAAACCCCGCTTGATCTGTCGGAATGGGCAGCCGCAACATTGGGCGCACAGGCGGAGT
>JALRFN010000126.1 GCA_023268425.1 Burkholderiaceae bacterium
ACAAAGGTCCACCAAAGCCAAGAACTGCGTTTGAACAAACGTCTCCTAAGTCTGCTACGACGTGGGCTTCAACAACGTGGCCAACTTCAACCGCCGCTTCCTTGAGATCAAAGGCATGACGCCCAGCGAATTCCGCCGCCAATCCAGCACACGCTTCCACGGCGCCGCCCATGTCTGAGCCAGCCGTTTACCTCGGGCTCGACCTCGGCACCTCAGAGCTCAAGGCTTTGTTGCTGCAAGACGACCACCGCGTGCTGGCCACGGCACACGCGCCCTTGAGCGTGCAGCGCCCCCAAGCCTTGTGGTCTGAGCAAGACCCAGCACAGTGGTGGTTGGCCCTGGAACACGTCATGGACAGCCTGCACGTCCAACACCGCGACGCCTTGGCCCGCGTGCAAGCCATTGGCCTGTCCGGCCAAATGCACGGTGCGGTGCTGATGGGTGAGGGAGCTCAAGTCTTGCGCCCCGCCATCTTGTGGAACGACGGGCGCAGCGAAGCGCAGTGCAAGCTGCTGCACGAACGCGTGCCCGATCTGGCCCAACGCACGGGCAACCTCGCCATGCCTGGCTTCACCGCGCCCAAACTGCTGTGGGTCGCCGAGCATGAGCCCGCGTGTTTCGCGCAAACGCGCCGCGTCTTGTTGCCCAAAGACTGGTTGCGCTGGAAGCTCAGCGACGAAGCGGTCAGCGACATGTCTGACGCCGCCGGCACCCTCTGGCTGGACACCGGCAAACGCGACTGGAGCGACGAGATCTTGGCCGCCACGGGCCTGAGCCGCGCACACATGCCGCGCTTGGTGGAAGGCAGCGCCGTTGCCTGCACGCTCAAGCCCGAGTGGGCGCACCGTTGGGGGCTGCCTGAACACGTTGTGATCGCCGGGGGCGCGGGTGACAACGCCGCCAGCGCCGTGGGCATGGGGTTGGTCCAAGCGGGCCAAGGCTTTGTCTCCTTGGGCACCTCTGGCGTCGTGTTCGTCAGTGGCGCCGGGTTCGCGCCCAACCCCGCGCAAGCCGTACACGCTTTTTGCCACGCACTGCCGGGGCGCTGGCACCAAATGTCTGTCATGCTCAGCGCCGCCAGTGCCTTGAGCTGGGCCACCCGTCAACTCGGGTTTGCCGACGAAGCGCAAACCTTGAGCGCGGCGAGCAGCTTGGACGCCAAACGCCGTGCGGCTGCCCCCTTGTTCTTGCCTTACCTCAGCGGCGAACGCTCGCCGCACAACAACCCATTGGCCACCGGGTCCTGGCTGGGTCTGACCCACGCCCACGAAAGCGCAGATTTGGCCTACGCGGTGGCCGAGGGTGTGGGCTTTGGCCTGTGCGACGGTTTGCAAACCTTGCAGGGCCACGCGCAACTCAAAACCTTGTCACTGGTCGGGGGGGGCGCCCGCAGCGCGTGGTGGGCCCAATTGCTGGCCAACCTGTTTGAGCTCGGCTTGAGCACCCACACCGGAGGCGAAACCGGGGCCGCCCTGGGCGCAGCGCGGCTGGGCTGGCTGGCCACGGGCGCGCTCGAGTCAGACGTTTGCCGCGTGCCCCCCGTCGCAAAGCGTTTCGACCCGCAGCCTCAAGCCCAAGCGGACTTGCGCCAGCGTCACGCGCGCTTTCTGGCCAGCTACGCGAAGTTGTACAGGCCATGCCGGTGAAGGTGGTTCGGTAGAAGTTAGGTTGGTTGGCGAAATGTTGGGTTGCCTGGAGTGCGTCTGAGGGGGCAGCTAGATTTTTGCACCCAAGCTCTCTCTGATACGGGCAAGGACCCAACCCCAGACATTCCGATTGATTCAAAACATTTGAAACAAGTGGCATTTAAGCGGGGGGGGTGACGAGCCTTAACCCCAGCACTGACTCCACAGTTAGGGCTGCTTGGTTCCCCACCTGACCCGGTTGGCCGCTTCACCATGTGGGAAGGCCCGTCGGGGGGCATTCTAACGCCTCTGTGGGTTGGCTTTCGAACATGCACGGCTTTGGTGGCGATGCGAGCCACTAGAATCGGTCGCCTATGACATACACCGTCTTGGCCCGCAAATACCGCCCGCGCAACTTCTCCGAAATGGTTGGGCAGTCGCACGTGGTGCAGGCGTTGAGCAATGCGCTGGTGACGCAACGCCTGCACCACGCCTATCTGTTCACGGGCACGCGAGGCGTGGGCAAGACCACGGTGTCGCGCATTTTGGCCAAGTCGCTCAATTGCACCGGCAGCGACGGGCAAGGGGGGGTGACGGCAGAGCCCTGCGGCCAGTGCCAGGCTTGTTTGGACATTGATGCGGGCCGTTTTGTCGATTACACCGAGTTGGACGCGGCGTCCAATCGAGGTGTGGACGAGGTGCAGTCGCTGCTGGAGCAAGCGGTCTACAAACCGGTGCAGGGGCGTTACAAGGTCTTCATGATCGACGAGGTGCACATGCTGACCAACACCGCGTTCAACGCGATGTTGAAGACGCTAGAGGAGCCACCCGAGTATTTGAAGTTTGTGCTGGCCACCACTGACCCGCAAAAGGTGCCGGTCACGGTGTTGTCGCGCTGTCTGCAATTCAACCTGCGCCCGATGCCGCCGCAAACCGTCGCCGACCATTTGGCTCAGGTGTTGACCGCCGAGGCGGTGGCGTTTGAGGCAGGCGCCTTGACCCACTTGGGCACTGCGGCACGCGGCTCCATGCGCGATGCCTTGAGCCTGACCGATCAAGCCATTGCCTATGGCCAGGGCGAATTGCGCGAAGAAACGGTGCGTGTGATGCTGGGCGTTGCCGATCAGCAGCACGTGGTGGATGTGATTGATGCGCTCACGCGCGGCGATGGCGCCGCGGTGGTGGCGTCGGTGGACCGCATGCGTTTGCAAGGGCAACCCGCTGCGGCCACTTTAGAGGCCATGGCGGCGATGCTGCAGCGCATGGCGATTTGTCAATTGGCTGGCGGTGCGCCTGACGCGGATGTGCCGCACGCCCAAGACATCGCCGCACTGGCTGAGCGCATGCCGGCAGATGAAACCCAGTTGCTTTACAGCTTGTGTTTGCAAGGTCGGACGGAGCTGGGTTTGGCCGTCGACGAGTATGCTGGTCTGGTCATGGTCTTGTTGCGGCTGCTGGCGTTCAAACCTGAGGCATGGGGCCAAGCGGCACAGGCTGAAAAAAAAAGCCTGAAGCTGGCAGCGCCACAGCGCACTGAGCCGCGCCCAACGGCACAGCCAATCGGTGCAGACGCGTCGCGCGACCCTGCACCCGGCCGAGAAGATGCTGGCGCAGAGGCAGCCGCGCCTGAGGCTTCGAGGTCTGTGCAGGCGAGCGAGCCTGCCGTACCCCAGTCCCCTGAGCCCGCCCCCGAAGTCGAGTCCGAAGTCGCGGCTGACGCCGAGCAAGCCCCAAGCCCCAAGCCCATGGTCGCCGAATCACCGAGCGGCATCGAACCTCGAGGTGGACTTGAGGCAAACATTGAAACTCAACCCGAAGCCGCGGCTGCACCCCAAGCATCATCGGCTGAGCCCAACTGGGCGCCCTGGGAGGACGAGCCCTCGGACTGGGACGCGTCGCCCGATGCGTCAGACCCCGCGCCGGTGCAGCGCTTGCCCGCTGAGGCCATGGCGCCGTTGCAAGCCTTGGCGCGCGAGGGCGTTCGTGAAACCTCGATCCGCTTGGACCAAGCCGCGCCCACCCCGCTTGAGCCGGTGGTGCGATTCACTGAAGAGGGTGATTTTTGGGCAGAAATCGTCGACGATTTGTTGGCCCGTCAGGCGATTTCGGCCCTCGCGCGCGAGGTGGCTTTGCAGTCGCAAATGGTGGCGCGAGACGACAGCGTGCAGCCCGCACACTGGTTGCTGCGCGTGGAAAGCGGTTCGCTGAACCAAGCAGGTGCGCTCGAGCGCTTGCGCGCAGCCCTGGCCGATGGCGGCCACGACGTCAAGCTGACGCTGGAGTTGGGTGTGGTGTCCGACACGCCGGGCCGACGCATCGCGGCGGTCAAGCAAAGGCGCCTGAAGCAAGCCGAAGCCTTGTTGCGCGAAGACCCCGCTTTAATGCCAGCCTTCCAGTCGTTTGGCGGCACAATCGTGCCTGGTAGTTTGCAGCCCAAGGCG
>JALRFN010000155.1 GCA_023268425.1 Burkholderiaceae bacterium
CACCTCACCGACCAGTTTTACCTGCCCGAGGCCTTTGGCGCCTCAGGGGCCAAAGTCAACAGCTGGACCGGCACAGGCGAGGGCGTGCCTTGTCCAGACATTGAGGGCAACCGCAACGCCTATGACATCGTGGGCTACGACATGTCGCCCGGCGACGCTTTGGTCTTCTCCGCCTGGACGCTGCACGGCACCCCAGGCAACCAGTCCGCAACGCAAGACCGCTTTGCGATGTCCACCCGCTGGCTGGGTGACGACGCCGTGTGGGACCCGCGCCCGGGCACAGACCCGAGTGTCAATCCGGCTGAGGTGCGTGTGCCAGCGGGTGCGCACCCGGCAGACAACGCCATCTTCCCTGAGTTCTATTCGGCTTGAAGGAACGGGCGCCATCGCCGCCGCGTCACCCCTGAGCTTGCTTGAGGTGGATTGAATCAGCGAAGGGCGCCGGGCTGACGCGAGCTTGAACAGACGCTTGCAACAACGCGGGCGTGGGTACCACATTCATTCCGACGTTGACGCTGGGCATCTCGGGTGACGCCATCATGGCCTTGATGCTCGCCGTCTTGGTCATACAAGGCACACAGCCTTGCCCGGAAGTCATGACCAGTCACCCCGAGCTGTTTTGGGGGCTGGTGATCGGCAACATTTTTCTGCTGATCTTCAACATCCCGCTGATTGGCGTGTGGGTGCGCTTGCTGCAAATCCCGTACCCCTTGCTGTTTCCCGGCATCGTCCTGTTCACCTGCATTGGCGTCTACAGCAGCCACAACAAGGTGTTTGACATATGGGTCTTGCTGTTCTTTGGCGCCGTGGGCTATGGCATGTTGTTGCTCAAACTCGAGGTCGTGCCGCTGTTGCTGGGCTTCATCTTGGGCAAACCCCTGGAAGAAAACTTCCGCCGCGCCTTGGTCTTGTCGCGCGGCAGCTTCGACGTCTTTTGGCAGCGACCCGTCAGCGCCTTGGCCTTGGCCGTGGCGCTGGGCTTGCTGTTGCTGTCTGTGTGGTCGTTCTTGCGCGCGCGCACGGCGGCGCGGCGTTGAGGCCGTGTCGGTTCTCGAGGCAGGGCAAGCATGTTTGCCGCTTGCAAATCACCGTACATTTGCTGAACATCATTGATGTTTTGCCGCGCGGGCGCGTAGCTTGGACCGCTGCTTCGCGCCTTCGGAAGTCGCGGTGTCGTCCTGCCGACCAAGGACGCGGCGCGCTACTCGGGCGGCTTGTCGGTGCACAAGTTCTTGAAGACCTTCACCTGGCAACGCATGACCCGCGAGGCCGCCGCCGACATCGGCGAGGTCACGGCACGCATCTCGCGCTTGGAAGGCATGGAGGCCCACGCCCGCACCGCCGACGACCGCTTGGCCAAGTACTTCCCGAACAAGGCCGTGGACTTGGGCGAACCCGTCAAGGAGTGAGGCATGGCCCAAACGCCTGCGTTTGATTTGAGCGGCCGCTGTGCCCTGGTCACTGGCGGCAACTCGGGCATTGGCCTGAGCCTGGCCGAGGCCTTGGGCCAGGCGGGGGCTCGCGTGTTGTTGGTCGCGCGCCGCGCTGAGCAGCTCGACGCCGCGGCCCAAAGCCTGCGTGCGCTGGGCATCGCCGCTGAGGCCTTGGCCGCTGATTTGGCTGACCTCGGTGGCTTGGCCGGCGTGGCCGAGCAAGCGCGCAAGTGGGCCACGTCGACATTTTGGTCAACGCCGCAGGGGTCAACCTGCGCCAGCCCTTTGCCGAGGTCACGCCCGAGAGCTGGCAGCTGCAACTCAACTTGCACACCGGCACGCCGTTTTTCTTGACGCAGGCCTTGGCGCCGCACATGGCCGAGCGCGGTTGGGGGCGCATCTTGAACATTGCGTCTTTGCAAAGCTACCGCGCCTTCGCCAACAGCGCGCCTTATGGCGCCGGCAAGGGCGGGGTGGTGCAGTTGACCCGCGCCATCGCCCAGGCCTGGTCGAATCAAGGCATCACGTGCAACGCGATTGGTCCGGGCTTTTTCGCCACGCCGCTGACCCAGGCCATGTTCGACGACCCGGCTTTGGCGCAAACCCACGCCAACAACACCTGCATCGGCCGCAACGGCGAACTGCAAGACCTGCACGGCCCGGCGGTGTTTTTGTGCAGCGACGCCTCGGCGTACGTCACTGGCCAAACCCTGATGGTCGATGGCGGCTACACGGCGCGTTGAGTGGCTGACTGCTCAAGCGCCAAGCTTTCCCTGAATTGATCGCCCCTTTCATCTTTCAAAGGACACACCATGAAGGCCTTGGTCTACACCCAACCGCGCGAGTTGCAATTGCACGAGGTCGACGCGCCCGCGCTCAGCGACGGCGAGGTCATTTTGGACATCGAAGCCGTGGGCATCTGCGGCTCTGACATGCACGCCTGGGCGGGTCACGACCCTCGGCGCAAACCCGGTTTGATCTTGGGCCACGAGTTCGTCGGCAAGGTGGTGTCGTCGGCCGCGCCCTCGGTGCTTGAAGGCACCCGCTGGACGGGCAACCCGCTGATCACCTGCGGCGTTTGCGACTACTGCGTGCAAGGCCGCAACAACTTGTGCGGCGACCGCACCATGGTCGGCATGACGCGCGCGGGCGCCTATGCCGAGCAAATGAGCATCCCGGCCTCGTCGCTGGTGGCCATCCCACAAGACATGTCGGCGCGTGCCGCTGCCCTGACCGAACCGGCGGCCACCGCGTGGCACGCCATCAACCTGAGCATGCGCGTCTTGACCCGGCCCATTCACGAGTGCCGTGTCTTGGTCATCGGCGGCGGGGTGATTGGCATTTTGGCCGCGCTGCTGTTCAAGCGCCTGGGCGTGTCGCAACTGGTGGTCACCGAGACCAACGCCCTGCGCCGCAAGACCTTGCGCGACGCCGTGGGCTGTGAGGTCATCGACCCCTTGAACGACACGCTGCCGCAAGGCTTCGACCACGTGTTTGACGCGGTGGGCGCCAAGGCCACGCGCGTGCAATCGATGGAGGCCATCTCGCCCGGCGGCGTCATCATGCACGTGGGCTTGCAAGACTGGGCCAGCGAGATCGACATGCGCAAGCTGACCTTGGCCGAAGTCTCTTTGCTCGGCACCTACACCTACACCATGGCCGACTTGCGCGCCACGGTGGCGGCCTTGTCGCGTGGCGAGCTGGGCGATTTGGCCTGGGTGGAAGAGCGCAGCCTCGCCGAGGGCCCGCAGGCCTTTTTGTGCTTGGCCGGTGGCGTGAGTTCGGCGCCCAAAATCCTGCTGCGCCCCTGAGGTCGGCGCGGCCTCCACCGGCGTGACAGGCGCGGCGTGGCCGCGCTTTTAAGCTGATGCTCTGCGGGGTCACGACCCCGACCCAACACACACACAGGAGCACAGCAGCCATGGCCGTCATGTCGGGGCGTTCTGCCTTTTTGGCCTTGTTGAAAGACGAGGGCATCACCCACTTGTTTGGCAACCCGGGCACCACCGAGTTGCCCATCATGCACGCGCTGGCTGAGCACCCCGAACTGACCTACGTCATGGGCATGCAAGAGAGCGTGGTGGTGGCCATGGCCGATGGCTTCAGCCGCGCCTCGGGTCGGCTGGTGGCCGCCAATGTGCACGTGGCGCCGGGCTTGGGCAACGCCATGGGTGCGCTGTACAACGCCAAGTTCACTGGCACGCCCATGATCTTGACCGCTGGTCAACAAGAGCAGGGCCACGGGCTGATGGAGCCCATGCTCTACGACCCCTTGGTGCGCCTCGCCGAGCCCTTGGTCAAGTGGGCGATTGAAGTCACGCGCTTGGAGGACTTGCCGCGCATCGTGCGCCGCGCCGCCAAAGTCGCGCGCACGCCGCCGTGCGGACCGGTGTTCATTTCGCTGCCCGGCGACATCTTGAACGCCGAGGCCGATTTGGATTTGGGCCGCGCCACCGTGGTGGACACGCGCGTCGCACCCAGTGCCGCGGCCGTGGACGCCTTGGCGCAGCGTTTGTTGCTGGCCGAGCGCCCGGTCATGGTGGTCGGTGACGAGTTGGTCAAAAGCGATGCCTTGGCCGAAGTGGCGGCCTTGGCCGCGGCCTTGGGCTGCCCGGTCTATCAACAAAGCGTGCCTTACGGGGCGCACTTTTTGTCGGAACACCCTTGCTTCATGGGGGCGCTGACGCGCAGCCAAAAGCAGGTGCACGCGACCCTGGCGCCGCACGACTTGCTGGTCGTGATGGGGGCCGACCCCTTGCGCATGTCGGTGCACGACGACTTGGAGCCCCTGCCCAAAGGCATGCCCATGGTGCAAGTGGGTTTGGTCGACTGGGACTTGGGCAAAAACTTCGCCGCAGAAATCGCCATCAAGGCCGACGTGCGCGAGACCGCCTTGGCCTTGACGCCGCGCTTGCACGCTTTGGGCGGGGCGGCTTGGGCGCAGCGCGTGGGTGAGCGCATGCAGGCCTTGAGTCAAGACAACTGGAGCACGCGCCGCGCGGCCTTGGTCGCGCAGTTGGCCACGCGGGCCCAGCAACAGCCCATCGACGCCGACTGGTTGCTGTTGCAAACCATCGAAGCCATGCCGCCAGAGGCGATTTTTGTTGAAGAGTCCTTGACCGCTGCGCGCCACATCCCGGCTTTGTTGCCTTATCGCGATCGCTTTGGTTTCAGCGGCTTGGCCTCAGGCGGCATCGGCTGGGGCCTGCCCGGCGCCGTGGGCTCGGCCTTGGCCAATCCTGAGCGCACCGTGGTCTGCTTTTTGGGCGACGGCAGCGCGATGTACTCGATTCAAGCCCTGTGGACCGCGGCCAACCACGGCGCGCGATTGAAGGTGGTCTTGATCAACAACGGCGGCTACCGCATCATCAAACAACGCTTGCAAGCCTTTCACGGCAGCCGGCACTTTGTTGGCATGGACTTCGCTGACCCGGCGGTGCACTACGCAGACTTGGCGGCGTCCATGGGGGTGGCCTCACAACGCATCAGCGAGGGCGATGGTTTGGTCGAGGTCTTGCGCCAAGCCTTTGCGCGCCCGGGCACTGAGTTGATCGAGGTCATGGTCGACGGCTCGGTCTGATCGCGGGGCGCGAGTCTGCGCGCCCTTGGCTCACAGCTGCGCTTGGTTGACCCGTTGCATCAGCGCTTCGCCCGACTCCTTGCGCTCCGAGTAGCGGTCCAACAGATAGGCCGCACAGTCGCGGGTGAGCAGCGTGAACTTCATCAACTCCTCCATCACGTCGACCACGCGGTCGTAGTAAGGCGAGGGCTTCATGCGGTTGTCGTCGTCGAATTCCAAGAAGGCCTTGGCCACTGACGATTGGTTGGGGATGGTGATCATGCGCATCCACCGGCCCAGCACGCGCAGTTGGTTGACGGCGTTGAAGGACTGTGAGCCGCCGCAGACTTGCATGACCGCCAGGGTTTTGCCTTGCGTGGGGCGCACCGAGCCCAGCGACAGCGGAATCCAGTCGATCTGCGCCTTCATGATGCCGGTCATCGCGCCGTGGCGCTCGGGCGAGCACCACACCATGCCTTCGCTCCAAGTCACCAAGTCGCGCAGTTCTTGCACCTTGGGGTGGCTGGCGTCGGCGTCGTCGGGCAGGGGCAGGCCAGAGGGGTCGAAGACCCGCGTCTCGGCGCCCAGGCGCTGCAAGATGCGCGCGGCTTCCTCGTTGAGCAAGCGGCTGAACGAGCGCTCACGCAAGCTGCCGTGCAGCAGCAAAATGCGCGGCGCGTGGGCAGAGGCTGGGGGCCGCAACGCATCGGCTTGAATGGCTTGGAAGTGCGGTTCGGCAATTTGAAAGCTGTCGTGGTTCATGTCAGGCGGGGCGTTCGGCGGGTTCCGTGGTGACACGGTGGCCTTGGGCGTCAATCATCAGGCTGCCATCTTCTTTGTACAAAGGCCCGGGCGGTAGTTGACTGAGCAAGTCCAGCACCGTTTCAGAAGGGCGGCACAGCTTGACGCCCTTGGGGCTGCAGACAATCGGCCGGTTGACCAAGACCGGGTGAAGCAACATGGCGTCCAGCAAGGCGTCGTCGCTGACCGAGTCATCGAGCAAGCCCAGGTCTTGCGCCGGTGACTTGGTTGTGCGCAGCGCCTGGCGTGGCGTCAGGTCGGCGGCGGCGAACAAGGCCAGCAGTTGGGGGCGGGTCCAGCCGGTTTGCAAGTACTCGATGACCTCGATGGGCTCGCCCGATTGCCGCAAGATGGCCAAGACGTTGCGCGAGGTGCCGCACTCGGGGTTGTGGTGAATGGCGATGCTCATGACCGTGCCTTTGGGGTCAGCAACCAAGTGCCCACGGCCCAGGCCAGCAAGGCGCCGGCGATTTGCGCCAGCACAAAGCCGCTCAAGTCTGTGGGACGGATGCCCGAAAACGTGTTGGTGAATGCGCGCGCAATGGCCACGGCGGGGTTGGCGAAACTGGTCGACGCCGTGAACCAATACGCGGCCGTGATGTACAGGCCCACCAGCGCGGGAATGGCGCTGGCGCGGTGCTGCAGGCCGCCCAAAATGGTCAGCAACAGCCCGAAGGTGGCGACCATTTCCGCGCCCCATTGGGCCTCGCCGGTGCGCACCTTTTGCGACCACTGCAAGACGTCCAGCTCGAACATGAAGTGAGCCAGCCAGGTGCCCAAGATGCCGCCGCCAATTTGCACCAGCACATAGCCCAGCGCCAAGGCCCAGGCCAACTCGCGTTTGAGCGCAAACACCAGCGTGACGGCCGGGTTGAAATGCGCGCCCGAGATGGGGCCCAGGATGGTGATGAGCACGTAAAGCATGGCGCCGGTGGCGATGGTGTTGCCCAGCAAAGACACCGCGTCGTCGGCCGACAAGGCATCGGCCATGATGCCCGAGCCGACCACGGTGCACACCAACAAAGCGGTGCCCAAGGCCTCGGCGCCCAGGCGTTGGATGGCGGAGTAACTCATGTCACTGCGCCGGCGGGGTGTCGCTGGCCAAGTCACGCGCGGTTTTTTCCAGCGCCAGCTTGCTCAAGCGGGCTGCGGGCAGGCTGATGAAGGTCTCCAAACGGCGGCGCATCATGTGCAGGGTTTGGCGAAAGGCCTCGCGGCGTGCGTCGTCGTCGCCGGGCACTTGCGAGGGGTCGGCATAGCCCCAATGTGCCGTGGTCGGTTGGCCCGGCCAAAACGGGCAGACCTCGCCCGCTGCGCTGTCGCACACGGTGATGACCAAGTCCATGTGGGGGGCGTCGGCTTCGGCGAACACATCCCAACTTTTGCTGTGCAGGCCCTCGGTGGTGATGCCGGCGCGTTGCAGCGTTTCCAAAGCCAAGGGGTTGGGCACTTGGTTCTCCGCCGGGCTGCTGCCGGCGGAATAGGCCTCGAAACGCCCTTGGCCGAGGTGGTTCAACAAGGCCTCGGCCAAGATGCTGCGCGCCGAGTTGTGGGTGCACAAAAACAAAACACGACGGGGTTGCGGGTCAGTCAGGGGTGTCGTTCAAGGGGGA
>JALRFN010000177.1 GCA_023268425.1 Burkholderiaceae bacterium
AGGGATTGGTTTTGCGCTTGCGCGGCGTGCAGTTGTTCAACAAAAGTCATGGGGTTTCGTTTGCGGTGAGGTGGTCCAGGCCCAAGCACAAGTCAGCCCACCACTTGGCCTTGTCGACGGGGCGGCGCAGCAGCACGTCCAAGGGGTAGGTGACCAAGGTGGGCGTGCCTTGCCATTCGTGGATGCGGCCCCGCCATTGCGCCAAGGGCGCATCGCTGGCGCCCAGCAATGCGTGCGCGACGGGCAGGCCCAGAGCCACGATCATGTCGGGTTGTAGCCAGCGCACTTGGTGTTGCAAGTAGGCCAGGCATTGGGCGGTGTCTTCGGCGCTGGCGTGGAGTCCGAGGCCCGCGCGGCATTTGGTCAAGGAGGTGACGAACACATCGGTCTCGCGCAGACCCATGGCTTGCCAAAGCGATTGCAGCAGCGCCAGCTCATCGCCTTGAACAGTGGTTTCGCCGTCGTCGCTGGGGTTGAGGCGCGGGGTGATGAACAGCCACTTCGCGCGCTCGTTGCCCTGGCCCCAACTGTGGCCCACACGCCCAGCGGCCAGGCCACAGGCCTGGCAAGCGCTGGCTGCTTGCTGCAAGTCCAACCAATGCAGGCCGTCCAAGGCCATGGGCGGCTGTTTGGTCAGCGGCGCTGGAGTGGGCGCGGCGCGGCTCACGGGGGGGCGTGGGGGCGCTGTGTCGCTGGGCGCAGCCAGTGCCTCAGTCGTTTGCGCGTGCTGTGCCACCTGGCTTGCGGTCGTCGGCTCGCGCGTCGGCGCAGGCGGGATTTCTTGGCTGCTCGCGTCTGGCCCTTGGGTCGGCGCTGGCCAGCGCCAGTTCACCCCAGTGGCCTTGAGCATGGCGATGCGGCGTGCATCCAAGCCCAAGCTTTGTGGCGCTTGTGCTGTGGGGGCAGAGGGGACGGTGGAGGCGGGCTGGTGGCTCATGTGGGCAAGCCTAAGCGCATGACGATGGCGTCCTCGCGCGTTCTGGCGTTCAGGGGATAGTATGCCTTTCGCACGCTGACCCACTCAAAGCCCATGCGTTCGTACAGCGTGCGCGCAGCGATGTTGCTTTCGCGCACTTCCAGCCAGATCTGTTGCGCGCGGTGCACCAGCGACCAGCGCATCAAGTCGCCCATCATGCGCTGGGCCACACCTTGGCGACGCATCGCTGGCGCGACGGTGATGTTGAGCAAATGGCTTTCTTCAAAACCCGGCATCGCCACCCAATAGCCCACCAAGGCTTGGTCCGCAATCGTGAATTCCGCCAACTGCAAGTCCTTGGCGGCCAACGTGTAGACGCTGGCCCCGTAGCCTGTTTGCAGGCTGTCGGCGAAGTTGCCGCGTGACCACGGGTGGGTGTGGGTGCGTTGCTCCAAGGCCGTCACCGCGTCCAGGTCTTCGACCTGCATGGTGCGTGCACTCACTTGCGCGGCCATGAGGGGCGTTTTCATGTCCCAAGCCTCAGGCCTGTGCCTTGGCGGCACGCTCGGCTGTGGTCAAGGCCACGCGGTCGCGCACATAAAGCGGTGTGGCGTGTGCGGCGTCGGTGGCCAAACCCGCAGCCCACAGGGCGGGCAGCAGTTCCAACATGGCCTTGGCGTGAGGCAAGGCGTGGATGTGTTGGGCCTGCCAAGGGGCGTGGGCCCAACGCCCGCCATAAAGCGCTTCGGTGTTGCCCGCCAAGATGGCTGCAGCGGTGTCGGGTTGCCAGTCGGGCAACACATCCGCAATGTCGTCGGGGCTGACCAAGGCAGGCGGCTCGATGTCCACGGGTACTTGCGTGGGGATCAAGGCGCCATCAAAGACAAAGGTGGCGCTGTACAGCTCGTCCATGCGCGCATCCAGCAGTGCCGTGATGCGCCGCGCGTCTGGGCGCTGGTGGCGAGCGGTCTGCGCGATGCACATCAGCGAGCCCACGCCCACCACCGGAATGTTGTGGGCAAAGCCCAAGCCTTGTGCGACGGCGCAGGCCGTGCGCAAACCCGTGAAGGCGCCAGGGCCACGGCCATAGGCGATGCAGCCCAGGTCTTGTGCTTGCAGGCCGGCTTGGTGCAACAGGGCCTGCACATGGCCGAGCAAATTCAAAGAGGCCTTGGCACCACCGCTGTCGGTGATGGACAAGACGGCGCCGTCGCCCCAATGCGTGGCACCCGCGAGTGGCAGGGGGCCTGGTGCCAGGGCCAAAGACAGTTGTTCGGTGCTGCTGTCGATGGCCAGGGCGTGTTGCAAAACGGGGCGCGGTTCACTCATGGCGTGAATTATCCCGCGAGCGCAGACTCAAGGCGTCGGGCGGGGCACGGAAACTCAGCACAATGTGCACCCATGGTGTTGGAGGTGACATTGACCATGTGGATGCGCGCTTGTGTGTGGGCTTGGGCTTGGTTGGGGCTGGCCAGTTTGTCGATGGCGGGTTTGCCTGACCCCGTCAGCCAAGCCTTGGCCCCTTTGAACATCGCGCCTGCAGCCATGAGCGCGGTGGTGGTGCCGCTGGCAGGCGGTGAACCGCTGTTGTCGGTGCAGGCCGAGCGCCCCATGAACCCAGCGTCCACGGCGAAAGTGTTCACCACCAGTGCCGCGCTGGATTTGCTGGGTCCGCAGTACTTGTGGCAAACCCGCTTCTATGCCGATGGCCCGGTGCAAAACGGCGTGTTGCTGGGCAACCTGTATGTGCGCGGCGGCGGCGACCCCAAATTGGTCTTGGAGCGCGTGTTGGAGGCTTATGGGCAGTTGCGTGCGCAAGGCGTGCAAACCATCATGGGTGATTGGGTGCTGGACCATTCGGGCTTCAATGCCCGTACGCGAGACGAGGCCGCATTTGATGGTGAGGCACTCAAGCCCTACAACGCACAGCCGGACGCCTTGTTGGTCAACTTCAAATCGGTGGTCTTGAAGTTCCAACCCGATCGCAAGGCCGGCGTGGCGCGTGTGGAGGTGGAGCCACCCATGGCCGAACTGTCGGTGCCCAGCCAAGTCAAGTTGCAGCGCGGTGGTTGTGGCGATTGGCGGGGTGCGCTCGGCGCGTCGCTGGAAGACCCTTTGCGTTTTCAATTTGCAGGGCGCTTTCCGTCGGGCTGTGGCCCGGCCGAGTGGCCAGTGGCCTATGCCGAGCCGGAACGCTATGCCGGACGCGCCTTGCTGGGCATGTGGCAAAGCTTGGGCGGCCGTTTGGAAGGGCGGGTGCGCGAAGGCAAAGTGCCGAGCAAAGCACGCTTGCTGCTGAGTGCGCCATCGCTGCCTTTGCAAGACATCATTTCGGACATCAACCACTTCTCCAACAACGTGATGGCCCAGCAGGTCTTTTTGACCCTGGGTTCGCCCGAGGTTGAAGCTGCCGACTTTGTGCGCGCGCGCCAGCGGCTGGCGCTGTGGTGGCGTGAGCGCGTGAGCCCCAACTTGCCGCCGCCTTTCATCGACAACGGCTCTGGCCTGTCGCGACAAACCCGCGTCAGCGCCGAACAAATGGTGGCGGTTTTGCGTTACGCCGCGACCATGCCCCAGGCCGAAGCGTTTTTGACCTCTTTGCCGATTGCGGGCTTGAGCGGCACCGTGCGCAACATGGGGCGCGATGGCTCCACGCCGCATGCGTCTCGCAATGCCATGTTGAAGACGGGCACCTTGAATGACGTCAGCGCAATCGCCGGCTATGTCACCGACACCCAAGGGCGCCGCTTGATCGTGGTGGGCATGATCAATGCCGAGGGTGCCAAGCACGCCAGGGGCGTGCTTTACCGTTTGGTGGAGTGGGCGGCGAGTTTGTGATCAGGCCCTAGCCCAGGCGCGTGCTGGTAGCGCTTGAAGGTGTGTAGGCTCAAGCCGCGGCACGTTGCAGTCGGTCGCGCACGCCGTCCCAAGCTGGATCGGGTGCAGGCCGAGCGACCCAAATGGCCTCAATGCTTGCTTGATCCAAATCGCGCAGCACCGCAAACAACTCGTGTGCACAGGCCGCAGCGTCGGCCGGCATGGCACGTGTTTGTGCGGCGTCGGTGGGCAACACGGGCGCCGGGGCGTAAGCAGCGGTGTGCGCTCGCACGCGCTCGGGCAGTTGGGTCCACAGGGTGAGCCACTCGGCGGTGTCCACCAAGACCACGCGTGCTCGCGGCGCGTAATGTGATGCCAGCGAGCCCGAAACCTTGGGTGCGGCCGCATCGGCGGGCGCGATGGCTTGGCCCATGACCTGCTCCAAAGCGGCCAAGTCAAGCATGCCAGGGCGCAGCAAAACGGGGTGGTCGCGGCTGGCATCGATGATGGTCGATTCAATGCCCACGTCGCACACCCCGCCGTCCAAAATCAGCAAAGCCTCGTCATTTTGGTGGGCCTCAAATTCGCTCAGCACATGTTGCGCACGTGTGGGGCTGACGCGGCCGAAGCGGTTGGCGCTGGGCGCGGCCACACCCGGAACCCCCAAGACCGACGCCGCGCGCAACAGACTTTGTGCCACTGGATGCGCCGGGCAGCGCACGGCCAGGGTGGGCAAGTGGCCGGCGGCGACGGCGCAGGCGCCCTCACGGCGCGGCAGCACCAAGGTCAAGGGGCCAGGCCAAAACGTCCGCGCTGCAGCCAACGCCCAAGGCGGCACGCCGGTGACGAAGGGCGCCAGGGCCCGAGCCCAGTCGCCGTCCTCTGGCGCCGCGATGTGGGCGATCAAGGGATGGTCGGCTGGCCGCCCTTTGGCCGCAAAGATGCGGCGCACCGCGTCGTCGTCGACCACGTTGGCGGCCAAACCATAAACCGTTTCAGTGGGCAGGCCGATCAAACCGCCGTGCGCCAAACGCTGCGCGGCATCGGCGATGGCCTCAGGGCTGGCGTCGCGCAACAAGGCCATGCTTGAGGCTCAGGGGCGAGGTAGGTTCAACAAGGCCTGCACCTGCGCGGCGACCTTGCGGGCTTGTGCCAGGGTCTCGGCGGTGATGTTGATGTGGCCCATTTTGCGGCCCATGCGCGCTTCGATCTTGCCGTAGAGGTGCAGGTGTACGCCGGGCAGGGCCAACACCT
>JALRFN010000212.1 GCA_023268425.1 Burkholderiaceae bacterium
TGTTGTCCATCACGGCTTGCATGATGCCCAAAGGCCCGCCACTCAACACCGCGCGCTCGTAGTCCAGGCCGCTCATCAAAACCTTGGCGCCACTGCCCACGCCACCGAGCACATTGACCTCGGGCACTTCGACGTTTTGGAACACCAACTCGCCCGTGTGGCTGCCACGCATGCCCAACTTGTCGAGTTTTTGCGCGATTGAAAAGCCGGGCATGCCTTTTTCGATCAAGAAAGCCGTCATGCCGCGCGCGCCCATCTCGGGGTCGGTCTTGGCGTAAACCACCAAAGTGTCGGCATCAGGGCCGTTGGTGATCCACATCTTGGAGCCGTTGAGCACGTAGTAGCCACCTTTGTCTTCGGCGCGCAGCTTCATGCTGATGACGTCAGAGCCCGCGCCGGGCTCACTCATGGCCAGCGCCCCCACGTGTTCGCCGCTGATCAGCTTGGGCAGGTATTTGGCGCGTTGCTCAGGCGTGCCGTTGCGGCGAATTTGGTTGACACACAAATTGCTGTGCGCGCCGTAAGACAAGCCCACCGAGGCCGATGCGCGGCTGATTTCTTCCATGGCGACCATGTGCGCCAAGTAGCCCATGTTGGCCCCGCCGTACTCCTCTTCAACGGTGATGCCCAAGACCCCCAAGTCACCCATCTTGCGCCACAAGTCCATGGGGAACTGATCGTTGCGGTCAATCTCGGCCGCACGCGGCGCAATTTCGGCTTGGGCAAAGTCGTAGACGGCTTCGCGCAAGGCATCGATGTCTTCGCCGAGTTGGTGATTCAGGCCAGGCATGTTCATGGGTGGGTTCTCCGAATGGGGCGGTTGGATTGCTCGAATGGGCTTGGATTTTGATTGACGTTTACGTAAACGTCAATCTACGCAGGACTACCTACCAACCCAAAGTTGGTGTTTGCACTCACTTTTCACTCAAGCGCTGCAACAAGGCTTTGGACTCTTGCTCGTGCGCTTTGAGCTCATCCAAATTGGCTTGCAAGTCGGCCATTTGCGCTTGCAACTTCGCCTTGTTTTGCGCAATGACTTGCAAAAAAGCACGCAACTGCGTGGCCGTG
Source organism: Burkholderiaceae bacterium (assembly GCA_023268425.1). Taxonomy (GTDB): domain Bacteria; phylum Pseudomonadota; class Gammaproteobacteria; order Burkholderiales; family Burkholderiaceae_C; genus RS62. The sequence goes on from JALRFN010000212.1 coordinate 1,069, forward strand.
TCACGCGGGCTTTCGTACATGTCGATCAGCTCTTTGGCCTCGACCAAGGACAGGCCCAAACGCTTGGCGCGCAGGGTCAACTTCAAACGCGTGCGGTCACGCGACGAGTAGACACGCACCCGGCCACCGGGGCCGTCCCGCTTGGGGTCCAAAAGGCCCATGTCCTCGTAAAAGCGGATGGCGCGGGTGGTCAGATCAAACTCTTTGGCCAGATCACTGATCGTGAAGGTGGTCGGTGCCATAGCGACAAGGCTTTCCTGAGCACGCTGAATACAATGTGCGCGCCCAATTGACGTTAACGTAAACGTCAACTCTATCACCGAAGCCGCACATGACCAACCTCAACGAAGCCAAACTGCATTACCCCTGGGGAGACACCTTGCCGGAGCCAGGCCGCGCGCAGGAAGTGGCGCCGGGCGTGTTTTGGCTTCGCTTGCCGCTGCCGTTTGCGCTGGACCACATCAACGTGTGGCTGCTGCGTGACCACATGCTGATCAATGGCCAGCGGCAAAAGGGCTGGACTTTGGTCGATTGCGGCATTCACAAACCACAACTCAAGGCGTTGTGGGCTGAGATTTTTGAACATGTACTGCAAGGCCTGCCCATTTTGCGCGTCATGGTCACGCACATGCACCCCGACCACGTCGGCTTGGCGCATTGGCTGTGCGAGCACTGGAGCAGCGAAGCCCACGACTGCAGCTTGTGGATGAGCTTCACCGACTACAGCCACGCCATGTTGGGCACGCACGGTGGCACGGGCTTTGGTGGCGACGAAGCGGCCCGGTTTTTCCGTGCGCACGGCATGGTGGGCGATGACCAACTGGCCGGCATGCGTGAGCGCCGCGACTATTACCGCGGCTTGGTGCCATCGCTTCCGGACCATTTCCATCGCCTGCGTGACGGTCAAACGGTGCGCATTGGTGACGACGATTGGCAATGCATCGTGGGCTACGGCCACGCACCTGAGCACATCGCCTTGTCACAGCCCGAACGCAAGCTGCTGATCTCTGGGGACATGGTGTTGCCCCGCATTTCGACCAACATCAGCGTCTACAACAGCGAGCCCGAGGGCAACCCGCTGCACGACTTCTTGACCTCGCTGTCGCGCTACGAAGACTTGGACCCCGCCACGCTGGTGCTGCCTTCCCACGGCAAACCCTTTGGAGCAGCGCCACAACAGCCAGAGGCCCACGGCCTGCACGAACGCATCCGCCAGTTGCGGGAACACCACCAAGACCGACTCGCGGAAGTGCTAGAAGCCTGCAAAACCCAGGCTGGCAGTGGCATGGACATGATCCCCGTCATCTTCAAGCGCCCTTTGGACTTGCACCAAACCACTTTCGCCATTGGTGAGGCGATTGCACACCTCCACGCGCTGTGGTTTGAGGGCAAACTGGTGCGCTTCAAAGATGAGCACGGCGTTTGGCGCTTTCGCGCCGCTTGAACACACTCAAGCCAAAGGCGGGTTCCAAGCGTGCAGGGCTTTGATGCGCTGTTGAAAGTCGGGCAAGACCTCGCCCACAACGGCCCAAAACCGAGGGCTGTGGTTCATTTCACGCAGGTGGCTGAGCTCGTGCACCACCACGTAGTCGACCAATGCGTCAGTGGCGTGAATCAAGCGCCAGTTCAGGCGAATCTGACCACGCTGATCGGCGCTGCCCCAGCGTGATTTCGCGCTGCTGAGCTTCAGCCCTTGCCAATTGACCCCAAGCATGGGCGCAAAGTGCTGCAAGCGCGCGGTGAAGTGCGCCAGGGCCTGGCGCTTGAACCAAGCCTGTACAGCGTCACGCACTTGCGTCTCTGAGGCTGACGGGGGAAGCGACAAGCGCAGCACACCAGGCCGCAGCCCATCCCAAGTCACCGGCTGTTCGAGGCGCTCGCCGTGGCTGCGCTGCAAACGCAGAGCGCTGCCCAAGTAGGGCACTTGCCCGCCCTCAGACCAAACGATGCGGTTTTGCTGAATTTGCGCTTGTCGCTGCTGTTGGCGTTGCAATTGCTCGTGAATCCAAGCGGCCTTCTCATGCAACACGCGCTGGACCTCAGAGACCAAACAGTAGCGCGGTGCACGCACTTCCAAGCCCTGCTCGCTGATGCGCAAGCCAATGGTGCGGCGCTTGGCGTGTGCAAAGCTATACGACACCACGCAAGTAGGCAAGCGGATCTCGCGGTTGGCTTGCGGGTGGGTGAACACCGCCAGCGGGGATGCGGCGGCTGGCTCGGGTCGGTGCGGCACCAGCGCCTCACCCCAATCCAAAGCCAGTTGTTCAGGGCCTGACATCGCCGTTGCAATCAGTGGTAAGCCTCGGGGTCAAGGCGGCGCATTTCGGACTCGATCCAATCTTGGACCTCTGCCATCATCTCATCGGGGCGACGACCTTCGGGCGAAATCGGTGCGCCGATCGACACGTCCACCACACCTGGGTATTTGATCAAGGCCTTGCGCGGCCAGCACTTGCCAGAGGTCACCGCGATGGGGATCACCGGCACGCCGGTTTGCACCGCCAAGCGGGTGCCCCCAGTTTTGTACTCGCCCACCTGCCCACGCGGAATGCGCGTGCCCTCGGGGAACATGATCACCCAGGTGCCTTGGTCCATCAGGCGTTGGCCCTGTTCGACCACATGGCGAAACGCACGACGCCCTTGTGAACGGTCGATGTGGATCATGTCCAACCGTCCCATGGCCCAACCAAAAAACGGCACATAGAGCAGTTCGCGCTTGAACACATAGGCCAAGGGGTGCGGCATCAAAGCCGGCATCAAAAAAGTTTCCCAGGTGGATTGATGCTTGACCAACAGAATGGCGGGCGCCTTTTCACCCAAAGGCAGGTGCTCATACCCCGTCACCCGGGTGCGTATGCCCAGCAAATACTCGCCAGATTTCACCGCCAGCTTCAACCAGCCCGCACAAATCCACCACAAGCGCTTGGCGCTGACCAAGGGCGACACCACGATGACGAACAAGGCCCAGGGCACGACCGTGATGGCCATGACCAACAAATGCAAGACAGAGCGAACGGCGGCCATCCAGGTGCTCATGCGCGCTCCGAGGGCGTTTCGGCCTCCAACAAGCCATCAACGAACGCAGCCAGATCGGTGTGTATCGCCGTGCGCATGGGCAAGCCCTCCGGTGGTGTGTGCGGGGTATACGCCGCACACTTACCCGTCAACAGCAAGTGCGTGGCGGCACCCACTGCATCACCCGCGGCCACGTGGCGCACGGTGTTGCCCGCCACCACCAAGTTCTCAGCAGGCAGACCAAAACGCGCAGCGATGCTGCGAAACAGACCAGGCGCCGGTTTGCGGCACTCACACGCGTCGTCACGCGTGTGCGGGCAGAAGAACACCGCATCCACGCGCGCTCCGGCTTGAGCCAAAGCTTTGTGCATCTTGGCGTGCACCGCGTTCATCGTGGCCATGTCAAACAGGCCTCGCCCCAGACCCGATTGGTTGGTCGCGATCACCACGTGCCAACCGGCTTGATTGAGCTTGGCCACGGCCTCCAAAGCGCCGGGCAACGGGTGCCAGTCTTCGGGGGACGCGATGATGCTCACATCGTCCGCGTTCAGCGTGCCGTCACGGTCCAAAACGACCAGTTTGTGCGCCTTGTTGCCTGCCATCGTACGCTCACGCTCAGGCGCTCAAACGCGCCAAATCAGCCACGCGGTTCATGGCTTCATGCAAGCTGGCCAACAAGCCCAAGCGGTTGGCGCGCAGCGCAGGGTCTTCGGCGTTGACCATGACGTGCTCAAAGAACGCGTCCACAGGCTCGCGCAAAGCCGCCAAAACCTTCAAGGCCTGGGCGTAGTCGCCCCGATCAAAAGCCTCAGCCGACGCGGCGACCACGGGCTGCATGCGCTCGAAGAGTTGGCGCTCGGCGTCTTCGACCAAACGACTGGCATCGACCGAGGCGGGCACACCATCGACCTTCTTCAAGATGTTGCCGATGCGCTTGTTGGCTGCGGCCAGCGCTGCGGCCTCTGGCATTTGGCCGAAGCTGCGCACCGCTTGCAAGCGCGCCGGGATGTCGGCCAAGCACTGCACCCGCAAGCCCAGCACCGCATCGACTTCATGCGCGCTGTAGCCTTGCTCGCGCAAGTTGCCTGACAAGCGCTCAAAGATGAAGTCTTGCAGCGGCGCCAAGTCATGCGTCAACAGTTCACCAAAGACCTGCGCCACATCGCGAATCAAGGCGTCCAACTGCAAGTCCAAGCGGTTTTCCACCAACAAGCGGATGACGCCCAATGCGTGGCGACGCAAGGCAAACGGGTCTTTCACACCGCTGGGCAGGTTACCAATGCCAAACATGCCCACCAAGGTTTCCAGCTTATCGGCCAAAGCCAAGATGGCCCCCGTGTGATTGCGCGGCAAGGCATCGCCGGCAAAGCGCGGCTTGTAATGGTCTTCGATGGCAATGGCCACACCGTCGCGCAAACCTTCGTGGCGGGCGTAGTAGCCACCCATGATGCCCTGCAACTCAGGGAACTCGCCCACCATGTCGGTGAGCAAATCGGTTTTCGCCAAACGCGCGGCCTCTTGCACTTTGGAGTCCAGCACGTCGAACTCGTCTTTGGCCTCGACCGTGAACGGCACCTGGGCTTGGCGCAACTGGTTGATGATGGCGTGCCCGATGGCGCGCACACGCTCGCTGCGCTGGCCCTGCGTGCCCAAGGCGTTGTGGTACACGACCTTGTCCAAACCCGGCACCCGTGAAGCCAAAGTCTTTTTGCGATCTTGGTCAAAGAAAAACTTCGCATCGGCCAGACGCGGGCGCACCACCCGCTCGTTGCCACCCACCACCGCACTGGCGTCTTGCGGGGAGATGTTGCTGACCACCAAAAAACGGTGGCTCAATTTGCCCTCGGCGTCCAACAGCGGGAAGTATTTCTGGTTGGCCTTCATGGTCAAGATCAAGCACTCGGGTGGCACTGCCAAAAATTCTGGCTCGAAGGCGCAAGTCAACACATTCGGCCGCTCGACCAGGGCCGTCACCTCGTTGAGCAAATCGTCGTCTTCGATCGGCCGCATGCCGACGCCAGCCGCCGATGCTGCGTCTTGCAACTGCTGTGCAATGCCTTGCTTGCGCGCCTCAAAACTGGCGATCACGGCACCTTGCTCGCGCAAGGTGTCCGCATAGGCGTCAGCATGCGCGAGCACCACGGGGTTGACCAAGGCCTCAAAGCGATGGCCTTGAGTCTCGCGGCCCGCTTGCAAACCCAACACCTCAACAGGCACCACGTCGCTGCCGTGCAAGGCCACCAAGCCATGGGCGGGCCGCACGAAATTGACGCGGTCCCAACCGGGCAACGCGCAGCCGTCAAACAGCGGATAGGTCATGACCTTGGGAATCGGCAACGCGGCAACGGCGTGACGCAATGCCTGTTGCAAGCCCGCTTGCAAGCTTGCTCCAGCTTGTACGCTGTCCAGGAATAGGGTCTCTGCCTTGCCTTGACCGACACGCTTAAGCCCAGCCACGGCGGTGGTGTCCAGACCCAGGCTACCGAGCTTTTTCAACAGCGCGGGAGTGGCTTGCCCTTCGGCGTCCAGACCAATGCTGACGGGCATCAGCTTTTGCTGTATCGCTTGATCTTGCGCCTTGGGCAGCACGCCCGCCACTTGCACC
>JALRFN010000294.1 GCA_023268425.1 Burkholderiaceae bacterium
GGGGCGCGGGCAGGGGTTTCAGATCTCGACCCAAGTTGAAGCCATGGAAGATGGCCGCTTGGGCGAACAAATTCGCTTCATGAATCGGCAGTCGGGTCGAATCATTTCAGGTGTGGTGACTGCCGCCAATCAAGCAGAAGGGCTATGATGGCAACTCACCTTCACAGCCCTTGCTGCAGCGCAACATTGCGCGGTGAATTTCCGATTTCTGAGCTCAAGTTCCCTGGGCTCACGTCGATACTCAAGGTGTAGAGGTTTGACTGGATCAAGCCCAAGATTCGAAGGAGTTGACATGGCTAGTCCCATTTCATCATTTTTAAGGCCCACCCATCTGGAAGACTTGCGTCGGAAGTCTGCAGAAGACGTGCAGGCCAAGTCGGCACCGAGCAAAGAGGCCGCAGGCGCCAAGCCGGCAGCCATGACCGACGATGTGGTCGAGCTCAGCGCAGCTGCGCAAAAAGTCACCGACGAAACCGGGTTTGACCAGGCGCGTGTGGACGCAATCAAGAAAGCCATCGCGGAAAACGGTTACCCGATTGACCCCCGCCGCATCGCGGAAAGTTTTGTGGCGCTGGAGAAAATGATCTGAGGTTGAACCGCGTTTCATGATGGCATCTGCCGACATCGCTACTGCAGCCGCACAGGCTGAACGCTTGGCCGCGATCCTCGACGAGGAGTTCGCGGCTTTGCGCGCTCAAGACATGGACGCGTTTGAAGCCTTGCAAGACCGCAAGCAAAGCACACTTGAGGCGCTCAGCGCCTTGGCCGAGGTGCACGGCCAAACATGGGCCGACGCGCCCGAATGGGCGCCAGTGTTGGCGCAACTGCAAAGCTGCCACGAAGGCCACCGCCGCAACGAAACCATTCTGCGCCGCCAACTCGACGTGGTGCGCATGGCCCTGGCCGCACTGACACGCAACGACGCGCCCGACCTCTACGACCACTTGGCCCCAGCAGCCACCCGCGCCCAACGCGCAGCCAAAGCCTACGGCGACTAGGGCGCTCAGCCGCTCGGCGGCAAATCAGCCTTCTCATCCCCAGGGCGCATGCCCTTGAACCAATAAGCCCAGGACAAGACCACGGCAACCAAGCGGTAAAGGTGGGGTGGAATCTCTTGCTCCAGTTCGAGCTGTGACAACAAAGAAACCAACTGCGCGTCCTCGCTGACGTACACGCCCTGGCGGCGCGCCTCGGCAATGATTTGCAAAGCCACGTCCTCTTGGCCTTTGGCCACCACCACCGGCGCTTGGTGGTGACCGTATTCCAGCGCGACCGCTTCCAATGGGCGTTTGTTCATGCTTGCTGATCCAAAACAGCCCCGTGCGGAGGTGGCACGCGCGAGGGGCCAGCGGGCCGCTCGCCGTGGGTGACCACAAAACCACTGAGCGTCAAGCCCGCCTCGCTCAACAAGTCGCGCAGGTCTTCAACGCGCGCGCGCGCATCTTCAACCACGTGGTCGCGCGTGGCCCAAACCTGCATCTCCACGCTCGAGTCCACTGAGACGCCCGAGCGCATCCACACCCGGCCCAAACCTTCGCTCTCGGTGTAGAGGCTGACCCACCACTTGTGGGTCCACGCGCCAGGGGGCGCGCCATCTGCGTCTTGCGCTTCGCGTTGCAGGTGCAACTGCGCGCTAGGCGCGTCGGCAAAGGGCAAGACGCACTGAAAAGTCCACTCGCGCTGGTGCAAGGCCCGCAAGTGGTCCACTTGCGCGGACTCCACATCGCTGAGTGCGGCGTGCGCGGTGGCCGCTTGCGCATCACCCTGGGCGCGCAAGCCGCGCAGCAAGTCACTCAACAGCGAGCGCATGTCGTGGTGTGGCGTTGGTACGTGGCCTTTGGCCAGCTGTGCCTCGCTGGGACTCAAGAGCCGCTCCACCCAGCCTTGGATGCTGTTGGCGTCGGGGTTGCGCATGCTCAGGCGGTCGCGCATCACCATTTGCGCCCATGACGCCAAACCTGGCGTTTGTGCCAGCAGGGCCAAGACTTGGGGCTGAAACAACTGCATGACTGCCTGCATGCCCGGTGGGTGCGCCGCCAAGGCGCGCATGCGGGGGCTGGCTTGCTGCCAATCGATGAAGTCGGGGGCGGCCGCTTGGCTCCAAAGCCCCGCCCATTTGGGTGGCACGCTGGCGTGGGCGATCTGGGGGGCTGCCGGGCTGTTCGGCAGCGCCTCGGCCTCTGCTGCAAGGCTTGGCCCGCTGGGTAACACCCAGGCGGTTGCGGTCATTTTCACCGGCGACGCCGCTCCCCCTTGAGCGGCGGATGAACCCGCAAGCGCGGCAGCGCTTGCCCCGGTTGTGGCCGAGCGCGCACTGGTTTGCAAGCCCTCGGCTTGCGCCGCGCGCCAATAAGGCGCCAAGCTGGTGTTGAGCGCAGGTGCTTTGCCGCCAAGCGGCAGGGGCGATGCGCTTGAGGCCTGCGCAGACTTGCTCCCTGCGTCGGCCGAGAATTTGCCCGGTAACAAGCCATCCGGGCTTGCGCGCAGGTCTGTGCGCAAATCCATGCGCGCGTTCAGCAGCGATGGCGCTGGCGTTCCCGTGGGCAGGGTTCCTGGAGGTGCGGCGCGAGCCTCGCCACGCCACTCGCCCCGTCCCGCCATTTGCGCGTCGACCCGCGCATCTGCTCGCCCGTCCGCACGAACTTGGCGCGCCCCAGGTTGCGTGCCAAGCGGCTCACCTGCTTGCGCGCGTTTGGCCAACACCCGCAAAGGGTCTTCGCCCTGCGCGCGGGCTTGCAACACGACTTTGGCGCGCTCCACACGCGCAGCAGCCGCTTCTTGTGCTGGGTCAGGCTTTGCTACCGCTGCCGCCAGGGCGGACTCGGCCGCAGGACGAGCTGGCGAGGCTGCGGTGCTGGCTTGCATCGACGCCTTGGCGGCGGCGGCCTGCATGGCCCGTTGGGCAATGGCGGCACTGGCGTGCTGGCGCAACACCCACAAACCTTGGGTGGTGCTGTGCGCGGTCAACCACACGGTCTGCCCCGGACTCATGCGCCAGCCGGGGGGCACTTCGATGCTGCGGCCGTTCAAAAACAATTCCATGCGCTCGCCGCGCACCCGCACCAACGCCTCGACCACCTGGGTTTCGTTCAAGCCCAATTCACGCGCCGTCTCGGGCAGCATCATGGGGCCGCGGGCCTCCAACAAGGCGGGCGTGTTTTGTGGCAGCCATTGCGCCGCTTCAGGAATTTGCAGCATGGCCAGTGCTCACAGGGACCGCGTCGCCACAGGCGTGCGAGCGCACACCAAGCCCCAACGGGCCAGCCTCACGGTCACTCGATCAAGGGAAACGCACCCAGCCACGGCGGGCCTCGGGTGTCGCTGGAGCGGCCACACCGTTGAGGCGCGCCACATCGGCGGCCGTGAACATGTGCACCGTCGCACCGGCCATCAAACGGTTGGGGTTACCGCCAATGAAGGCGTGCGGGTTGAGCGCGACAAAGGCTTTGAACACCTCCGCTTTGGGGCGTTGGATTTGACGCAACACCGGCGCCAGCAAGGCCGCCAAACTCGCGCCGCGCGGCACCACCATGCTGGGACGGTCGTCGTCGACCATGCGCGTGGCCGGCAATGCGGGCGTGACTCGCCCCGTGCCCTGTTCGGTCAAAGGCCAAGTGTTGCGGGCTGAAGCGGCGTCTTTGCCCAACAAGGCTTCCACAGCCTGGTCGGTGCTCATGTCTGCCCAAACCCCACCACAAGCACACAAGGCAGCGGCACAAACGCCCCATTGGATGTTGGCCAAAATCTTCATCGTGTCGTTCCTCAGTAGGGCAAGGCCACCAAACGGCCATCGGCGCGGGGCATTTGCCCTTCAATGGCTTGCACGTAGGCACCGTAGGCGTCCACTTGCTGCACCCGCGCAATGGCCACCTTGTCCAGCGAACCCGTGTCCCAGACTTGGGTGGCCACGGTGGCCGCGTCCATCACCACCACGCGGTCACCGACTTGCAAACCCGCCGCGCTGCCGCCATTGATGCGCATGGCTTTGCTGCGCACATCGGTGACATCGTATTGCAAGGGTTCGCAGGCCAACTGCCGCTCCAAATCCTGCCCCCAGTGCTGGGCCAAAGCCGTCAGTTCGGCTTCGCTGGCCGCCGTCAAACGGGGCGAGGACCAACCTGCGGTGACCAGCTCCACGCGCACGGGCATGCTGCGCGACCAAGCTTGTTCGCGGCTGGCATGGCGGCCGTCGCGACGTTCACGCACCACGTCCAAACGCAAGACCAAGTCGGCCATGTTGGCTTTGGCAGGGTGGTTTTCACTCACCCGACGCTCCGGCGCGACGTAACCACAGGGCAGCTCGGCCACCTCGCTGGCTTGCACCGACCAGGTGGCGCGCCAACCCGTTTCGCTGTCCACAGCGCCCAACAACGCACGTTGGTAAGGGTTCAACGCAGCGACCTGACGGGCCGAGGTTTGGAAGCGTTTGCCCACCTGCAAGGTGTTGGACCAGGCTTGCTCGGCTGCTTGCACGCTGGTCATCGCCACCGCACGCAAATCGGCCATGCGAACGGCACTGATGTCCAGCTCCACCGACATGGGCAAGCGCCATTGGCCCTGCGCATAGCGGCATTGGCCGGTCGCGCTGACCGCTTGCTTGGCTTCGATGCTCAGCAACGGCGCCTGTTTCTTTTCCACGTACTCGCGCACCCGAACGCCACGCACACGCATGTCGGCCGCAACCTCGTTGCGTTCGTGCAAAGCGCCTTGCCCGTCGACCCAAGCCCAGGCGCGCACGCGCGCAGGTCCATCCAAAGCCTCATCCACCAAGGCTTTGCGTATCGCTTGCAGCTCGGCCTGCGCCGCCGAAACAGCCAAGGCAGAGGGCGCGGCAGGAGCGGGCGAAGCAGCCCAGGCAGAGGCCGTGGCCAGCGCCGCACTGAGCAAGAGGCAATGGGGCAATCGCGGTGTCATGGGGCTGACTCCTTCAAGCGTGCATCAACGGCGTGCCGACAACTGGCCCAGGTACAGCATGCGCAAGTCGTCCACCACGCGTGCGTCCAGCGACAAGCTGACTTCGTAAGTGTCTTCGCCGACGGGGGTGATGCTGACCAATCGCGCACCATAGACCACACCTTCAACCTTGGTGCGCATGGAGTCATTCATCACCACCATGTCGGCCACCGTGGTGTTGGCATCCACGTATTGACCATAGACCTGCTCGGTGAGGGCGCGGTAGGCGTCCAGCTTGGCCGCGCGAATGGCCATCAAGCGCTGCTGCGCGGCCAATTTGTGCGGCTGTGCACTGATCACCGCGTAGCCAGTGGCAGTGACGGTTTCACGCTTTTCGACCAAGGGCGCGATCATGCTGACGCTGGCCTCGCTCGGCGGTTGACCAGCAGCCTTGCTGAGACCCAGGGTCGGCAAGCTCTGGCAGGCACTCAAGACGAGGGCGAGGGCTGCAGTGGAGGTGAGTCGTTTCAACATGGGGGGCTCCAACGGTTGGCGACTCACGCGAGGGAGCCGCTGCAAAGGTGATTGATGTCCTCAAGGGCATCGACTCCGGCCGGGTTTTCTTGAATCTCGCGACGCCAACGCAGGCTTTTTGTTGCCCCAGCCCGGACTGGCTCCTGCGCGCAGCCTGTACAAACGTCCTACTGGCACGCACAAAGTCGTATTCAAAGCGACGGACGCCGAGCCGGACGAGTAAACTAGCTGGAGGTAATCCCGAACGGAATTGACGACCTTTTGATGAGCCCCCACGCCAGCCAGCCCCTGATCGGCGACAGCGACAACATGACGGCCATCCGGCGTTTGATCGCGACGGTGGCCGATTCGCCGGCGACGGTGCTCATCACTGGCCCCAGCGGCACGGGCAAAGAGTTGATCGCCCGCGCACTGCACGAGCAAAGCCCGACCCGTAAAGGGGCCAATTTTGTGCCCATCAACTGCGGCGCCATCCCCCGAGACTTGGTCGAGAGTGAATTGTTTGGCCACCGCAAAGGCGCTTTCACGGGCGCGGTGGTCGATCGCATTGGTCGCATTGAGTTGGCGCACGGCGGCACCTTGTTCCTTGATGAAGTGGGCGATTTGCCCAAAGACATGCAGGTCAAATTGCTGCGTGTCTTGCAAGAACGGGTGGTTGAGCCCGTGGGTGCCAACAAATCGGTGGCCGTCAATGTGCGCGTGGTGGCCGCCACGCACCGCGATTTGCAAGAAGAAATTGCCGCAGGCCGTTTTCGCGAAGACTTGTACTACCGGCTCAACGTGCTGCCGATTCACACCGTCGCCTTGCGCGAACGCACCAGCGACATTCCAGCCCTGTTGGCGGTTCACGCCTTGCGCTGCACGCTGCCCGGTCAAAAGCCGGTGAGTTTTGCACCGTGTTTGCTGCAAGCCTTTGAGTTGTACAGCTGGCCCGGCAATGTGCGCGAGCTGGCCAATTTGGTCGACCGTTTCTCGACCTTATTTCCCGGCAAAGAGCTGACGCTGCAGTCCATCCCTGACTTCATGTTGCCAGCCGAGTTGGCCAACTTGCAAAAGGCCATGCGCGACGAGAACCAGCCACAAAAACTGCTGGAGCTGTTCCCCAACCCACCCGACGAGGTCGCGCGCGAGGCGCTGGAACACCAAGAAAGCGAAGACCTGCAAGACTTGATCATGTTGGCACAAGGCATGGACGAATTGCCCGAAGAGGGCTTGCCCTTGCGTCAGCGACTGGCCGAGATTGAGCGCAGCTACATCGAGCAAGCCTTGCAACGCACCGAAGGCAACGTGTCGCGCACCGCCAAGCTGTTGCAAGTGCAGCGCACCACTTTGATCGAAAAGATCAACAAATACGATTTGCGCGCCGAAACCAAGGCCGCGACCCCCGACTGAAGGGGCTCACTGCAGCGTCACGGCTTGCCGCTGACCAGCAGAAATGGCCGCTGATTGGTCGACATCTCACGGCAAAAGGTGTAAGCGCTGTAGGTGTTGGTGGTGCAGCCCATGTAATCGCCGTGGCGGCTGGCATCGCTGTTCCAATAGCTGTCGGCAACCACTGAGGGAAAGACCTGGCGGTTGATCGCCGGATTGACGCAGGATCGACTCAAAATGGTCTGCATTTCGGCCTGCGTGGGCAAGCGCCACACCCGGTCAGAGTGGCGATTGAAGTCCTCGACGTAGTGCTGCGCGTCTTCTCGCGTGGCCAACACCGCCAAACCCACGCATTGGCCATCGCGGAAGCGTTCGCCCGCGTTGCAGCGGTACCAGGTCAAGCCCGATTCGGCGTCGACCGCCAAGCCACCATCCTTCAGCGCAAACGAGCCGACGTCGCCCGCAGCGAAGAAGTCGTCGCACAAAGGTTGATCGCGGTAGCGGCCACAGCCACTGAGCAGGCTGGCGCCCATCAGCAGCAGGCCAAGCAGGATCTTCATCATCATCGTCCTCGAATGCCCGGTGTGCAAAACACGTCACTCCGGCAGTGGCAGAGCAAAAGCCGTTCCACAACAACAGTATCGGCCCAGGTGGCGAGGTCTTGACGCATTCAAGTCTAAAGCCTGGCAACCGATACTTGGAACAGCGCCTGGCACGCAGTGCTCAGGCACGCGAATTGCTTTGTTCTCACACCCTGTCAAGCACCCAACAGCGCCATGGATATAGCCACCCTCATTGGATTTGCCGCAACCTTTGGCCTCATCATCATGGCCATGGGCGACCCTGGTCCGTTCGTCGACATGCCGTCGGTGTACATCGTGATCTTGGGTACTGCCACCGCGGTGTTGGCCCGCAGTTCCATCCCCGAATTCATCGGTGGCATCACGGGTGCACTCAAAGCCCTGCTGCACAAAGAAGACAAGCCCGAGGACTTGATCGAACGCTTGGTCGAATTGGGCACCATTGCGCGCAAAGACGGCATGATCGCCTTAGAAGGCCAAGAGATCAAAAACCCGTACATGGCCAAAGGCATCCGCATGTTGGTCGACGGCACCGAGGCCAGCATGATCAAGTCGGCCATGGAGCGCGAGGCTTCGATGATCAAAAACCGCAATGGCGCGACCATGGCGGTGATCGCCTCGGCCCAGGAAATTGCGCCCGCCATGGGCATGATCGGTACGCTGGTGGGCTTGGTGTTGATGTTGGGCAACATGTCTGACCCCAAGTCCATTGGCCCGGCGATGGCGGTGGCCTTGTTGACCACGCTTTACGGCGCGGTCGTGGCCAACGTGATTTGCATCCCGCTGAACCAAAAGCTGGCCGCCATCGACGGCGTCGAAGGCTTGAACAACGAGCTCATCTTGGAAGGCGTCTTGTTCATCCAAGGCGGCGGCAACCCACGCATGCTGACCGATTTGCTGATTTCTTTTGTTGATCCCAAAGCACGCGGCAAGCTCGAGGCCGCTGGCGGCTAAGCCCTGAGGCACACCGAATAAAGGAAAGCCAAAGTGGCAGAAGAAGGCAAGCCGGAAGAAGAAGCACCGCCGCCGCGCCCGGAGCCGGCTCAGGAAGAGTGCCCCAAGTGCGAAGAGTGCCCGGAATGTAAGTCGGGGGCGCCAGCGTGGATGGCCACCTTTGCGGACATGGCCACCTTGTTGATGGCCTTCTTCGTGTTGATTTTGTCTTTCGCTGAAATGAACGTGCCCAAGTTCAAGCAAATCAGCGGCTCGATGAAAAACTCTTTCGGCATCCAGCGCTTGATCCCCGTGGTCGAGCCACCCAAGGCCGACAGCCTGATTGCGCGCGAGTTCTCTCCCGCCCAATCAGAGCCCACCCCGCTGAACCAAGTGCGGCAAGAAACCACCGACGAACGCAAAGAAAACGTCGAAAAGCGCACCGACCTGGCGCCCCCCAACGCCCAGCAACAGGCCGACTTGGACAAAGTCAAAAAGGCACTGGAAGATCAAATCGCCAAAGGCGAGGTGGACGCCAAGATTGAGAACGGCCAAGTGGTCATTCAAGTCAACGAAGTCCCCGACAGCGGTGCGCCCATGAGCGGCAGCGACCAAACCACCGGCAAGAGCAAAGGCGGGGCTGCCAACAACGGCAGCCAAGCTGGTGGCGCAGGGCCCAGCGGCGCACAAGCCGGAGGCGCTGCCGCCCAAGGCCAAGCCACGGCAGGCGCCGCGCCCCAAGGCGAACAAAGTTCAGGGGCAGACCAGCAAGGCAAGAAGGCTGCAGGCACCTCCACACAAGGTGAAGCCAATGCTGGCCAGGCCGTCAAAGGCCAAGCGCCCGCAGGCGAGGTGCCGCAGGGCATGATCGACCTCTACGCCAAAGTGGCGCAGGTGCAATCCGAAGTGCAGACCAAGGTCAGCGTGCGCAACGCCCAAGACAGCAAGGGCGGCGCAGGCAGTGCCAACATGGCTCAAACCGACAACGAGTTCAACCGCATCCGCAAAGAACTGGCGCAAGAGATCCAAGCCGGCAAAGCCGAGGTGGAACGCGACGGCGCCCGCATCATCATCCGCTTGGCTGAGCAAGGCAGCTTCCAATCGGGCAGCGCCGACTTGCAGCCCGGCTTTGTGGGCATGCTCGACAAAGTGGGCGCGTCGATCGCGCAAAGCAAAGGCCGCATCTTCATCGAGGGCCACACCGACAATGTGCCGGTGGTTTACAACCAGCGCTTCCAGTCCAACTGGGACTTGTCTGGCGCACGTGCAGGCGCTGTGGCTGACCACTTGATTGGCAAAGCGGGCTTGGCCGACAGCCGCGTCAGCGTCAGTGGTTTTGCCGACACCCGCCCCATCGACAGCAACGACAGCGCCACAGGGCGTGCGCGCAACCGGCGCATCGAGGTCATCATCGACGGCGCCAAGTAAGCGTGCCTGGTGGCGCAAGCCCGTGCGCGCTGACCCCATGCCCCACACCGCATGACTCAGCCCCCCGCCATCGACATCGCGCCAGCAGCGCACAACATCTTGCTGGATGATGATGGCCTGACGCGTTTGGGCAGCTTGGTTGGGGCCTTGACCCAAGGCCACAGCAGCGTGGCGCTGGCCAGCGGCAACATCGCCTGGTTGCAACACCATGCTTTGGCGCTCACGCAGGCCGTGCGCGAGCAAGCCGGTGTGGTGTTGACCGTCCACCCGCACACCGAACTGGAAGCACTGCTGGAACAGTTCAATGCCCTCAGCGCCCAACTGCCCGTCCGCGCGGCCCGCCAATCGCCCAAGCGTGAGACGCCAACCCACGTTTGGTTGATGCAGTCGGCCGAACAATACCCAGCACCAACCCTGCTCACCTTGCAGCGCTTGGTGCAAGATTTCCCAGCGCTCAAGTTGCGCTTGGCTTTTGTGTTTTACGGTGACATCGCCGCCTCGCCGCTGGCCAACTGGCCCAACCTGTGGTGCTGGCCTTTGGTACCCATCGACCACGCGCACGCCCAAGCCTTGCGCCAACGTGCGCAAGCCTTGGGCCACTTGGACGAGGCGCAAACCTGGTTGGCGCGCTGCGGCTTCACCCAGAATTCAAGTCAAGCCCAACGCCAAGCCGCTCACCCCCCAACACCACCCGCGTCACCCGCTGGTGCACGCCGCTGGCGCTGGCGCGCTGCCGCGCTCGCATTCTTAGCCTTGGCCGGCGTGGGGGGCGCGGCTTGGCGCCACAACACCGCTGCGACAGCAAGTGGCGCGCTTGAGCCCAAGCCCATCAGCGAGCCTTCAGCAGCCACGGTGGTCGCCGCGGAAAAACCTCAGGCCGCAGCGACCCAGCCCGACACACCGCCACCACCGAAAGCTGGCCAGGATGCTGGCGCCAAGGGTGCAGCCTCGACTGCAGCGCGCACAGCCACTGACTCCACACCGCCGGCCAAACCAACACCGCCAACGCCTGCCGGCGTGGCCACCACCCAAAAGAAGGCAGCAGCGGTGGCGCCCACACCAGAAGTGTTGAACGCGCCCAAGTTGGAGACCAAATTTGCCATCGCCGTGCTGGCCAAGCCCGACGTGGCCCCACCTGCGCAGCCCCAAGTCAGCCCCCCAAGTGCGCCCAACACCCACGAGCAAGCAGCCAGTGCACCAACGCCCGAGGACAACGGGCGTGAGGGCGGCAACAGCGGCACGAAAGCCAAGGCAGCGTCATCACCATCCAGCCCAGCCCCAGCGTTGAGCACACTCAGCGCCCCGGGACCCAGTGGCAGCAATTCACAAATCAAAGGGGTGGCCACCGTCGCCAAAGAGCCCAGCAGTGTGGCGACACCAGGCAACTTGGACCTCACTGCACGCGACGACGCCTTGTTGCCGACACCGAACAGCCCCAGCGGCGTGAGCAAACCCGCCAGCGAGGCGTGGATTCAAGCCTTGCCCAACGAGCGCTGGTTGATTGAGCACAGCCGCCACAACTCCAAAGAAGCGGCTGCGCTGTGGACGGGCTCACACCCCGGCCTTGAACACGCACGCGTGGTCGTCTTGCCTGCGCCCAAAGGCCAAAACCAGTACGTGGTCGTGACCGGGCCATTTGTTGACCAAGCCGCTGCGCGCCGCTACGCCGATCAAATCCAAAACACCAGTGCCCCCGTGTTTTTGCTCGGCGCCGACCTGAAGCGTCAAGCCAGCCTGCGCCCTTGAGGCCGAGAGCGCCTCAGTGCAACTGCGGGGTCATGTGCCGGGCATCGGTCGGCACCAGCTCTGGCTCTGCTTGCCAGGCTTGACGCACTTGACTGAGCAAGTCAGCGGCTTCGCGATAGGCCACCAAAGGCTCGACCGCCGTGCTGCCGCGCAAACGCCGCTGCACGTAGTCGAACAACTCAAACAATTGACGCGCCAGTTCACCGCCTCGGCGCATGTCCAAGGTCATTTGCAAGGCTTGCACCACCGCTGCCGCTCGCCAAGCCTGGGCAGAGGCATGCTGTTGGTCTGATTGCGCGCCGAATGCATGGGCACCCATGCACAGCTCAATCGCCGCGTCAAACTGCAGGGCGACCCAAACCTGCGCTGTGGCCAAGGAGGTGGCTGCTGCTGCAGTTGATGGGGTGGTGTGTGTACTGGATGTGTTCATGATCGATGAATCGACATGGCCAAGCGCGACTTGAGCGCGCTCAGGACAGATCGAGCACCAACTTGCCAAACTGCTGTGCAGCCGCCAAACGCTCGAACGCGGCGTGCACTTGATCCAGCGGGTACACCGCGTCGATGACGGGTTGAATCTGGTGCTGCTCGACCACGCGCAACAGCTCATGCAACTCGGTCAGGTCGCCCAATGTCGAGCCGAAAATCTGCAATTGGCGAATGAAGACGCGGCGCAGATCTGCCGACGGTTGGTCGCCGCTGGTGGCGCCGCAAGTGACCAATCGACCGCCGCGAACCAGGGCGCGCAGGGCATCACCCCAGACCGCCTCACCGACGTTTTCAAACACCACATCCACGCCACGCCCGCCGGTGTCGGCCATCACCGTTTTGACCACATCTTGACTGGCCGAGTGGATCACATGATCGGCGCCCAGGGCTTGAGCGCGAGCCAATTTGTCCGCGTGACGTGAAGTCACCCAAACCTGCGCGCCCATGGCCTTGGCCAACTGCAAACCCGCCAAAGAAACGCCACCACCAACGCCGAAGATGAGCACGGACTCACCCGCACGCAGTCGCGCCTTGTTCGCCAGCATGCGCCACGCCGTCAAGTGGTTGACCACCAAAGCCGCACCTTGCGCGAAGCTCAAGCCATCTGGCAGGGGCAACACGTTCTGGGCCGGCACACTGACCCACTGCGCAAAGGTTCCATCACGGTGCTCGCCCATCAAGCGCATGGACGTACACAGCACCCCCTCACCGCGCAAACAAAACTCACAACGACCACAGGTCACACCGGGGTAGACCAAGACCCGCTGACCCACCCGCAAGCGAGGCTCATCGGCGTCACAAGCCTCGACCACGCCCGCGGCGTCCAACCCCATGATTTGCGGCAAACGGTGGGTGATGCCCGCGCCGCTGTTGCGCATGTACAAGTCCACTTGGTTCAACGTGGCCGCATGCACACGCACCAAGACCTCGCCCGGCGCACGCGTGGGCTTGGGCAGGCGTTGCACCTCGACCACCTCGTTGCCACCGTGCCCTGTCAGCACCACCGCTTGCATCGTCATCTCTGCTCCATTTCATTGACTGCGACCCAGTGAAGCGCACCGGGTCCGCGTCGACGCTCAGCTGAGCTGCATCTGGCGAGCGAGCGGTGGTCTGATCATGCCAGCGGCACAAAGCGCGACCGCCACTCCTGCGCCACGCACACCTGCTCAAAAAACATCTCGGCCGGACGAACCCACAAGCCCTGCTCGCCGTACAAAGCGCGGTAGACCACCATAGGCGCCAAGGTTTCGCTGTGCCTGGCCATACCCAATACCTCGTATTCACCACCTTTGTAATGGCGGTAACGCCCAGGAGGCACGATACAGTGTTGATTGACAACCAAAACTGGGCCAATTTTTGGATGATTGACACTCAAAATTGA
>JALRFN010000423.1 GCA_023268425.1 Burkholderiaceae bacterium
TGGGCGCGCACGCATTTCAGACTCGCACGCCCACGGCGTCTTGAGCGTGGCCGAGATCATCGAAAAATCCAGCAACGTCGGCACGGTCAAGATCTCTGAACTGATCAGCGCCCAGTCCATGTGGGACACCTACACCGGCGTGGGCTTGGGTCAGCGGCCACCGCTGCCCTTCCCCGGCGCATCGCGCGGCAGCTTGCGCGACCCGCAAAGCTGGCGCCCGGTGGAAAAAGCCACCATGAGCTATGGCTATGGCTTGTCGGTCTCCCTGTTGCAACTGGCTCGCGCCTACACCGTGTTTGCCAACGACGGTCATTTGGCTCGCCTGCACCTGATCAAGGACGGGCAATCCGAGTTGGGCCCCAAG
Organism: Burkholderiaceae bacterium; assembly: GCA_023268425.1. Taxonomy (GTDB): domain Bacteria; phylum Pseudomonadota; class Gammaproteobacteria; order Burkholderiales; family Burkholderiaceae_C; genus RS62. The sequence continues at coordinate 365 of JALRFN010000423.1, forward strand.
GTGTTCAGTCCTCGCGTGACCCAACAGGTGCGCAGCATGCTGGCCCTGGCCACGGGCGATGAAGGCACGGCCCCCAAAGCGCAGACCCTGGGCTACACCGTTGGCGGCAAAACCGGCACCGCGCACAAGCTCGACGGCGGCAAGTACGCGGCCAAAAAATACCGTGGGGTTTTTGTCGGCCTGGCGCCAATCGAGGCACCACGCATTGTGGTGGCGGTGATGATTGACGAGCCCGGCGGCAGCGTCTATTACGGCGGCTTGACCGCCGCGCCGGTGTTTGCCGAAACCGTGCAACAAGCCTTACGGATATTGGGCGTGCAACCGGACATGACGGTGCAACCCAACATCCACGCCCAGGGCGTTGAGGAGTCGATGTGATCACGACGCTGCCCAACGCCCAAGCCGCCGCCGATTGGCTGCGCGCGCGCCAATGCACGCACCTGCGCTCGGACAGTCGCCGCGTGCGCGAGGGTGAGGGGTTCATCGCCTGGTCGGGGGCGCACGTGGACGCGCGCGATTTCGTCATCGGTGCCTTGGACCAAGGCGCCGCCGCCGCGCTCGTCGAAGCCCACGCTTGCAGCGCCGACATGTCGCAGCACTGGCCCAGCGAGGCCGTGGCGGCGATCGACGACTTGAAAGCCCAAGCCGGCGCCATCGCCGACGCCTTTTATGGCCAACCCAGCCGAGAGTTGAACGTCGTGGCCATCACGGGCACCAATGGCAAAACCAGCTGCGCCTGGTGGTTGGCCCAAGCGCTGCAAGCCTGCGACCTGCCCTGCGGCGTGATCGGCACCTTGGGGGTCGGCCCCATCGACCAACTGAGCAACACGGGATTGACGACGCCGCAAGCGGTTGAATTGCACGACGCGCTGGCTGGCATGCGTGAACAAGGTCTGCGCGCGTGCGCCATCGAGGCGTCGAGCATCGGCATCGTCGAGCAGCGCCTGCAAGCCACGCAGATTCGCGTCGCTGTGTTCACCAATTTGACGCAAGACCATTTGGACTACCACGGTGACATGGCCCGCTATTGGGCAGCCAAGCAGCAGTTGTTTGCCTGGCCTGGGCTGCAAGCGGCGGTCATCAACACCGACGACGCACACGGCCAGCCATTGGCCAAGCAACTGGCTGCTGAATCGCCTGCTGCGCTGGACCTGTGGACTTACGGCACCAGCCCACAAGCGCGCTTGCAAGCCCTGCACATCGAGGCCCAAGCACAGGGGATGCGTTTTGACATCCACGAGCGCGGCCAAAGCCAAGGCTTGCGCGTGGTCACGCCCTTGATCGGCCACTACAACGTGCTCAATTTGTTGGCGGTGCTGGGCAGCCTGCGCGCGCTGGGCATCCCGCTGGCGCAAGCCGTTCAAGCCTGCGCGCACCTGAGCCCGGTGCCCGGTCGCTTGCAAGCGGTGGCTGCGAAACCGACGCAAGCCCTGGTTTTGGTGGACTACGCCCACACGCCTGACGCGGTCGCCCAAGTGTTGGGCGCCTTGCGCCCGGTGGCGCAAGCGCGTGGCGGTCAGTTGTGGTGCGTCTTGGGCTGTGGCGGCGACCGAGACCGCGCCAAGCGCGCGCCCATGGCTGCAGCCGCTGAGGCCCACGCCGACCAGGTGGTCTTGACCAGCGACAACCCACGCAGCGAAGACCCGCAAGCGATTTTGGAGGCCATGATGGTCGGTTTGCAACAGCCTGCACACGCGGTGTGCGTGGACCGCGGACAAGCCATTGCATTGGCCATCGCCCATGCCCAGCCTGCGGACGTGGTGCTGATCGCGGGCAAAGGCCACGAAGACTACCAAGAGGTCAAGGGTCAACGTCTGCCCTTCTCTGACCACGATGTGGCGCTGGCCGCCTTGCACCAGGGCCTGAGCTCGAGGAGCCACGCATGAACCGCACCCCGCTGAGCGTGTGGAGCCAAGTGCCGGGTGCCAAGGCCGTTGGCAATTGGCCAGCAGCATTCACCCGCGTGCACAGCGACACCCGCAGTGTGCAAGCCGGCGACTGCTTCGTCGCCTTGCGCGGCGAGCGCTTTGACGCCCATGACTTCTTGCCCCAACTGCCAGGCTTGGGCGTGCATCTGGCCATGGCCGAGCACGGTCTGGCGGCAAACGGTTTGAGCGGTTTGGAGGTGCCCAACACCCGCCAAGCCTTGGGGGACTGGGCAAGCCTGTGGCGCGCCAGTCTCAACTTGCCCGTGATCGCGGTGACCGGCAGCAACGGCAAAACCACGGTCACGCAAATGGTGGCCAGCATGTTGCGCGCCCAAGCCGGCGACGCCGCACTGGCCACACAAGGCAACTTCAACAACGACATCGGCGTGCCGCTGACTTTGCTGCGTTTGCGCGCAGACCACCAACTGGCCGTGGTCGAACTGGGCATGAACCACCCCGGCGAAATCGCAGGCCTCGCGGCGATGACCCAGCCCACCGTGGCCTTGGTCAACAACGCCCAGCGCGAGCACCAAGAGTTCATGAGCTCAGTCGAGGCGGTCGCGCGCGAAAACGCCAGTGTGTTTGCCGCTTTGCCAGCGGATGGCGTGGCGGTCTTTCCCGCCGGTGATGCGTACACCGCCTTGTGGCGCGACTTGGCCTGCGCAGGCCAAGCCCGTCGCCGCTGCTGGACCTTCGCGCTGGACGACAGCCGCGCTGAAGTCTGTGGGCAAGCGCATTGGCAAGGCGATGGCTGGCACCTGCAGATCAACAGCCCCGTGGGCGCATGCAGCACCCGGGTCCAACTGGCCGGTCGGCACAACGCCCTGAACGCGCTGGCCGCAGCGGCTTGCGCACTGGCTGCGGGCGTGAGTCTCGACGCGGTCGCACAGGGCTTGAGCGAATTCCAAGCCGTGTCAGGGCGTTCGCGCTTGCACAAGCTCACACGAGACAACAAGGCGCTGACCTTGATCGACGACAGCTACAACGCCAACCCCGACTCGGTGCTGGCAGCGATTGCAGTCTTGCGGGATTTGCCCGCTCCGCGCGCCTTGGTGTTGGGCGATATGGGCGAAGTGGGGGCACAAGGCCTGGCCTATCACCTCGAAGTCTTGCGCGCCGCATTGGACGCGGACATTGCACACATCGACGTGGCGGGCGAATGGATGCGTCAAGCCACAGACCACATGCGCGACTGCCCCCGCTTGCAACACTGGGACAGCGTCGAGGCCTTGGCACAAGCCAGCCCAAGCCGCTACGCCGACAGCCGCAGCCTGCTGGTCAAAGGCTCACGTTTCATGCGCATGGAGCGTGTGGTGCAAGCCATCACAGAACAACCATCCAAAGGATTCCCCCATGCTGCTTGAACTGGCCATTTGGTTGCAAGGCCTGAGTCCGGAATTGGGCTTCTTTCGGGTCTTCCAATACCTGACCTTTCGCGCCGTCATGGGCGCATTGACCGCCTTGCTGATCGGCTTGTTCGCTGGTCCCGCAGTGATTCGCCACCTGCAAGCCTTGAAGATCGGCCAGCCCGTGCGCGAATACGCCATGCAAACCCACTTGGTCAAGAGCGGCACACCGACCATGGGCGGCGTGCTGATTTTGATGGCCATTTCAGTGGCAACGCTGTTGTGGGCCGATTTGAGCAACCGCTTTGTTTGGATCGTCTTGCTGGTCACGCTGGGCCTGGGCGCCATTGGCTGGGTGGACGATTGGAAAAAAGTCGTCAACAAAGACCCGGAGGGCATGCGCTCGCGCGACAAGTACATGTGGCAGTCCATCATCGCCACCTTGGCCGCCTTGACCTTGGTGTTTGCGATCTCTGAGGGCTCCAACGCCAAGGTCTGGGAACTGGCCATGGCTTGGGTGCGTTCGGGCTTCCAAGTGCAATTGCCCAACACCGTTGGGCTGTGGTTGCCATTTTTCAAACAGGTGGGCTACCCCTTGGGGGTCTTGGGCTTTGTCGTCATGACTTATTTGGTCATCGTCGGCTCCAGCAACGCCGTGAACCTGACCGACGGTTTGGACGGTCTGGCCATCATGCCGGTGATCATGGTCGGCGCCGTATTGGGTGTGTTCGCCTACGTCACGGGTAACGCCGTGTTTGCGCGCTATCTGTTGCTGCCCTTCATCCCAGGCACCGGTGAATTGATGGTGTTTTGTGGCGCCATTGGCGGTGCGGGGCTGGCCTTTTTGTGGTTCAACACCCATCCGGCTCAGGTGTTCATGGGCGACGTCGGTGCGCTGGCTTTGGGCGGCGCACTGGGCGTGGTGGCCGTCATCGTGCGCCAAGAAATCGTCTTGGCCATCATGGGCGGTGTCTTCGTGGCCGAAGCCTTGTCGGTGATGCTGCAAGTCATGTACTTCAAGTACACCAAAAAGCGTTTTGGCGAAGGCCGTCGCCTGTTTCGCATGGCGCCGCTGCACCACCATTTTGAGAAAAAAGGCTGGAAGGAAACCCAAGTCGTGGTTCGCTTCTGGATCATCACCATGTTGTTGTGCCTGGTGGGGCTGTCCACATTGAAACTGCGATGAACGACGTGCGCACACTCATCATTGGTGCAGGCATCTCCGGCCTGTCGATGGCGCGTTGGTGCTTGCGTGAAGGCGCGCAGCAACTGAGCGTTGTCGACACGCGCGAGTCTGCTTGCGTGGCGGCACGGCAAGCGGTCTCAGGCTTGGTCGTGCGCCATGCGCCTTTGGATCAAGCCCTGATGGATGAATTGCAGCCGCAAGCCGTTTGGGTCAGCCCAGGCTTGTCGCCCAGCACCTTGGCTGAGGTCACGCACTGGTGCGAGGCACACGCGGTGGTGGTGGGCAACGAGGTCGACTTGTTTGCCGCAGGCTTGCAAGCCCACAGCAACGACGAGCACCCCATGCCCCGGGTGCTGGCCATCACTGGCACCAATGGCAAAACCACCGTCACCGCCTTGACCACCCATTTGCTCAACAGCGCAGGCGTGGACGCGATGGCTGCGGGCAACATCGCCCCCGCGATGCTGGACGCTTTGGGCCACTGTTTGGACCAAGGGCGCTGGCCACAAGCCTGGGTGTTGGAGTTGTCCAGTTTTCAATTGCATGCTTGTCATGCGTTTGAACCGGACGCCGCCACCGTCCTCAACCTCAGCCCAGACCACCTCGACTGGCACGGTGACATGGCCGCCTACGCTGCGGACAAGGCGCGCATCTTTGGCCAACACACCCACCGCTTGCTCAACCGAGACGACGCGCAAACCCTGCAGTGGCAACCCGCCGAGCCCCCGCCCAAGCGCCGCCGCAAGCCCGACACGGTGCTGCCACCCAACTGGTCCAGCTTTGGCTTGAACACGCCTGAGCGCGTCGGTGATTGGGGCTTGGAGTGGGTCAACGGCATGGCATGGTTGGTGCGCGCTCAGGGCTTGGACTCGGGCAGTGTCGATCCGCGCGATGACGAGCCGCTGTACCTGCAACGCCTGATGCCGGCCGAGGCCCTGCGCATTCGCGGTCGCCACAACTGGGCCAACGCATTGGCTGCACTGGACTTGGCCAGTCGCGTCAGCCAAGACACCGCTGCCATGTTGCACGGCTTGCGCGACTATGCGGGCGAGGCCCACCGCGTACAAACCGTGGCCATCGTCGACGACATCGAATACATCGACGACTCCAAAGGCACCAACGTCGGCGCCACCCTCGCGGCCTTGCAAGGCTTGGGTGCCGATCGCCGCTTGGTGGTGATTTTGGGTGGTGACGGCAAGGGTCAAGATTTCTCCCCACTGCGTGAAGCGCTGGTGGCTTGCGCACGCGGGGTCGTGTTGATTGGTCGTGACGCAGCAGCCATCGCCGCAGTCTTGAGCGGCGTTGACTTTGCCGTGGAGCACTGCGACACCCTGCCTGAGGCCGTGACACGCGCCACCACCATGGCCCAACCCGGTGACGTGGTCTTGCTGTCGCCCGCTTGCGCGAGCCTGGACATGTTTGACAACTACGGCCACCGCGCGCGCGTCTTTGTCGAAGCCGTCGACGCTTGGGCACAAGACCAAGGAGCGGCGCTGTGAAGTGGTGGCCTTTCGCTCGCCCCAGCGCCGAGCCCGAGGTGGGTGCGCTGCCCGTGCAGGTTTCGGGTTGGCGCGACGACTGGCGTGCACGCCCGCAAGGGGTGCGCGAGCTGGGCTACGACCAAGCCTTGTTGTGGGTGGTCGCGACCGCCGGCAATGGGCGCACGATCTACGCAAAGCGGTTGTCCGACTGACCTCATAGTTATCTTTAAACTCACTTCATCGCTACTCATAGTCACCATGACACCTTTTTCAAACTTCATTCGCCTAACAGCTATTTTGCTGAGCGCAGCCATGATCAATGGCGGGACTATCTCTAGTTTTGCGTCTACGGGTATAGACGATAACGCCACAAGTACCCAGCTAACCCTTGGCATAGATGACGCTCAGTTTTTTAATCCAGTTCTCCCTTTGTCTGTCGGGCTTACGGTGGGCGCTAAC
>JALRFN010000430.1 GCA_023268425.1 Burkholderiaceae bacterium
AATCTGGTCGCTGCGCACGCAGTTGTGATCGGCCTTTGCGCCTTCACCATTTGCACCCACAGCAACCCACGCACAGGCACAGGTCAGCCCAGCTGAGCGAGCCTTGCGCTTGGCCCTGCGCATTGACAAGGCTTTGAGCGCAAATGAAGCCAGCAAGGCTGCTTGGTCCTCAAACACAGGCAATTTGCACAGGCCCGCTCAGGCCTACAGCCACCGCTCCAGCAACGCCGCCACGTAAGGGATCTCTAGGTTGTGACCGTTGCCTGGCACCACCGTCACGCTCACGCCCATCGCTTGGCCCAGCGCAGTCACAGCGGCGGGCTCGCTCTGCCAGTCTTCCGAACCCGTGTGAATCTCGCATACCCTCGGCGCCACCAAGCGCCCCTGCTCGATGGCCTCCTGGAGTTGCTCGGTGCACGGTGGCATAAAGTTGATGCCGGAGTCCTGGTTGGCAAAAACGCCCACGATTGGTGAAAGCGCCAACACGCGCCCGGGAAACGAATCCATGCGCGTTTGAGCATGCCAGAACAGATAGGCCCCAAAGGAGTTGGCCACGACCCTGGCGTTTTCATTCCAAAAGTGTGTTTTGAGGTCGTCAACCACCACCTCAACTTGGTCGCTGAATGGCATGCGCGCAAAGTCGCCGCGCGTCTCTCGGCCCGTGACATCAAAGCCGCGATCCATTAGCGCCTTGCCCAGCCCGGTTCTCAATTGCCCGCCGTAGCCCGGCAAGTAGTAGATCAACTCAGCCATCCTCATCTCTCTCTAAAGTTCGGCCCCAAAGCCTCAGGCGATGTTCAACGTGCGCGCCGACACCGATAGCGTGGCGACGATCCGGCCTTCGCCCTCGTTTTGCAGCGATGCGGTTCCGTGGTGCAACTTCGCGATCTCGCTCACAAAGCTCAAACCAATGCCGCTGCCCTTTTGCCCCCGCGTGTTGGGCAATGAGTAAAACCGCTCGAACACCCGGCTCAGCGCAAAGTCCGGCACAGGCTCACCGATGTTGGTCACGCTAAACACCACCTGCCCGCTCTGCTGCTGGGACCGCAATGTGATTTCCGTGCCGCGTGTGGCGTGCTCGATCGCGTTTTTGACCAGGTTGATCAATGCTTGTGTGAGCAAAAACTGGTCGCCCATGACAGTGTCCTTGCTGGGCTCTGCGCGAAGGCTCACGCCATAGCTGCGCGCCTGATCCGCGAGTGACTGCGTCACCTCGTCAAAGAGCTGTTGCACGCGCACCATCGACACCGAGTTGAGGGCGCCGGCGTTCTCGATTTGGGCCAGCGCCAAGAGGCGCTCGATCAACTCTCGCAGTCGGTGTGACTGCCCCAGAATATTGCGCAAAAACAAGTTGCGCTTGACCGGCGGCAAGTCTTCTCGCAACAACTCTGCCGCCCCATAAATCCCTGCCACCGGCGCCTTGAGTTGATGCGTGAGGCTTTGGATATAGGTCTCGATGTATTGCTTGCCATCCAGTGACCGACGCATTTCATCGAGTGCCTTTTCGACATCACCAATCTCGTTGTCTCCGATGGTCGGGCGCGGTGTCTCGATGCCTCGGCTCACATCCAACGCGTATTGCTGGATCTTGGCGAGTGGCTTGGTCAGCGACCGGTACACCATGTATCCGGCCAACGCAAAGATCAAGGCCACGACCAAGCCCGTCATCCAGAGGCCATTGGTCAAGTTGTGGATGAAGAGGTCAAGGTTGCGCGTGGGTTTGCCCACGGCCAGTGCCCCCACGATATCGCCGGCATACATGATGGGCCGCGCCACATACATGGTCGACCCCTCCATGTACATCGGGTCGCCGCTGGTGGTGCGCGCGCCGTACTTGCCTTGCAGCGCCAGTTTGACGTCACGCCAGTTGGCGTAGTTTTCGCCAAGATCTCGGTCGTTGTCCGAGTCAAAAATGACTTTGCCCTGGCGATCGGTCACATAGATGCGGGTGTCCACCTGCGTCTTGTTCAGCGCGTAGATTTGGGCCTTGAGTGCGCGGCTTTGCAGCCCACGGTAGGCGTGTACCAACTTGATCGCAGAGATGCGAGGCTGGCCGTTGTCTTCGATCTCGACGCTGGTCTGGCTGACCAGCGCAGCCATGGTCTCGGCGAAGTCAACCAAGACCTCTTCTTGGGCCTCTCGGTAGCGCGGCCGAATTTCATCCGCCAAAAAATAAACAAACCCCAAAATCGCCGCCGCAATGATGCCAATGATGGTCAGGTTGAGTTGCGTGCGAATCTTCATGCGATCAAGCCAACGGCTCACACCTTGAGCGGCGCGTAGCAATAGCCCATACCGCGGTGCGTTTTGATGTGCTCGAGGTCAGGGGCAACACTCTGTAACTTCTTCCGCAGTGACTTGATGTGGGCATCGACGGTGCGGTCATAGCTCTCACCCGGGTCCGTCCAAACGGCCTGCATCAGTGAATCGCGGCTGTAGATGCGCCCTGGGTGTTTGAGCAGCAGCGAAAAAATGCCGTATTCATA
>JALRFN010000434.1 GCA_023268425.1 Burkholderiaceae bacterium
TGGCGTGGTCCTCGTCGGTTTCACCGGGAAAGCCCACAATGAAATCCGAGCTCATGGAAATCTCGGGGCGCACTGCGCGCAAGCGGCGAATCGTGCTCTTGTACTCCAAGGCGGTGTAGCCGCGTTTCATGGCCATCAGGATGCGGTCACTGCCATGCTGAACCGGCAGGTGCAAGTGGCTCACCAACTGCGGCACCTTGCCGTACACCTCAATCAAGCGCGGCGTGAACTCATTGGGATGGCTGGTGGTGAAGCGAATGCGCTCGATGCCCGGAATTTCTGCCACGTATTCAATCAACAGCGCAAAGTCGGCGATTTCGCTGGTGTCGCCCATGGCGCCGCGGTAGGCGTTGACGTTTTGGCCCAGCAAGGTGATTTCCTTGACGCCTTGTGCGGCCAACTCAGCCACCTCGGTGAGCACATCATCCAGCGGGCGATGCACTTCTTCACCGCGCGTGTAGGGCACCACGCAGTAACTGCAGTACTTGGAGCAGCCTTCCATGATCGAGACAAACGCCGAGGCGCCCTCCACGCGGGCGGGCGGCAAATGGTCAAACTTTTCGATTTCGGGAAAGCTGATGTCCACTTGCGGGCGCGCGGCCGCTTGGCGCTCTTTGATCATCTCGGGCAAGCGGTGCAGCGTTTGCGGCCCAAACACCAGGTCCACATACGGCGCGCGGGCAATGATGGCTTCGCCCTCTTGAGAGGCCACACAGCCGCCGACGCCAATCAAGACCCCTTTTTCCTTCAAGTGCTTCACGCGCCCCAAGTCACTGAAGACCTTTTCTTGCGCCTTTTCGCGCACCGAACAGGTGTTGAACAAAATCAGGTCGGCTTCGTCGACGTTCTCGGTAGGCTCGTAGCCTTGGGCGGCACCCAATACGTCAGACATTTTTTGCGAGTCATACTCGTTCATCTGACAGCCGAAGGTACGGATAAAAACTTTTTTGGTCATGGTGGGGTGTGGGGCAGATATGCCAAACACCAAACGCAATGCACGCAGACAGGTGCAAGGCATCAAGCGCTTGGCGTGAACTGGTGTAGAGCCAGGGGCCGTTGGTTGAGAGGCCGTGATTTTAAACAGCGCGCCCGCGCTGGCGTCGCACGGTGGGCAATGCGCACACGATCAGCGCGGTGCTTGCCAGCAATCTGGAGCGACGCTCAACACCACATCGCCACCGATGAGCGTCAAACTGCCGTCCTGAATGGTGGCTTGCAAGACCATGGAGCGCGGCACAAGCGCTTCCGCCTCTTGGGCAAAATCGTCACCCAAATAGTAAACGCCCAGCTTGCCCAGCCGGCTGACCTTGTTGGCCAAGCCTTTCCACCAAGTGGGGGCGGTCTCCAAATACGGGTATAGGACCACTGCATCGGCACGGCTACAGGCTTTGGCTAGGGCCTTGTCATCACTTTGGCCGATGTCAATCCACAAACGCGTGCTTTGCGTGAAGTCCACCAAGGCCATGTCGGGCTCACCCGGCTCACACAAGCCTTTGCCGAAATCAAACACCGCGTCGCCTTGGCAGCGCGCATCGATTTGGTAGGCGTTGAAGACAAAGGCCACGATGCGCGCCATCAACCGCTGGGTGGTCTCGCTGGGGTGCAGGGCCAGGGTCAACGTGTGTTCGGCGTAATAACCGTGGTCGATGTCGGCGATGTTGATGTTCGCCTTGTAAATCGTTGCACTGAGGGCCATGTCACACCTTGGGATCGGGCAGGGTGCACGCTTCGGTGATCTGCAACTCGTTGTCGCGCGCAAAGTTGATCACAAAGTCCCACGCCATGGGTTCGGCTTCGCGCAACTGACCGCTGACGATCACGCACTTGACCTTGCCCACCGTGGTCGGATAGCACCACGGTGAGTATTGAATGTGGCTGCCGGGGCTGGCCCCTCCGGGCCGAAATTGGCACATGACGCCCGCCAAGCGCTCAGCCCAATCGCTGGGGCGAAAGCTCTTGCCCTGGGCGTTGATGCCCAG
>JALRFN010000018.1 GCA_023268425.1 Burkholderiaceae bacterium
GGTCAGCAGCAGCGTGTGGCCATTGCCCGCGCGCTGTCCATGGACCCCATGGTGATGCTGTTTGACGAACCCACCTCGGCGCTGGACCCTGAACTGGTCGGTGACGTGCTGCGCGTCATGCGCGGCCTGGCTGAAGAAGGCCGCACCATGGTCGTCGTCACCCACGAAATGGGCTTTGCCAAAGAAGTCGCCAACCACGTGATGTTCTTGCACCAAGGCCGCGTCGAAGAGGCAGGCGACCCCAAAGTCGTGCTCAACACACCCAGCAGCGAGCGCTTGCAGCAGTTTTTGGCGGGTAGCCTGAAATAAGCATCTGGCCAATGTGAGCACTGGCCACTTGATGAGTGATGTTTGCCGCCAAGGAAATCGCTCGGCGGGACAAAAAATCGCTGGGCCAAGTCATCAGTGACTTGGCACGAAGCGCCTTCCAAACGCCCACCCCACCGACGGCAGCGAGCGCGGCACGCGACGCGCTGCCGCGCTACGGCATTCGACCGTTGCCCGCACGCGGTGTGGTGGTGACCAACACCGAAATCGACCGCTTGCGCGAGCAAGAAGGCGTCTGATGCGCGCCCTGCTCGACGTCAACGTCTTGATCGCGCTGCGCGACGCCAACCACGCGCATCACGCCCACAGCCGCGAGGTCTTGGGCAGGCGCGAGGCCAAGAAGTCCATTTGGTCGCTCAAGATGCGGCGGTTGCGCAAGATGAAGTCTTCCCAGACGCTGGGCACATAGGGCACGTAGAGCAAAGGCATGCGGGCTTGTTCAGGCGTGCGGTTGGCTTTGCGGTGGTTGCACGACTTGCAGGCGGTGACGACGTTGTTCCAGTGGTCGCGGCCGCCTTGGGCGGTGGGCACGATGTGCTCGCGGGTGAGTTCGCTCTCAGGGAAATGGTCGCCGCAGTAGGCGCACAAGTTGCGGTCGCGGCCAAACAGTTTGTAGTTGCTCAGGCTGACCTTGGCCGCCATGGGGTTGACACGCGGCACGCCTTGGGTGCCGATGATGGACGCCACGGCAATTTCAGACTGGATGCCCGTGCGTGCATTGGTGCCGCCGCGAAACACCGCAATCTTTTCACCCAGCTCCCACTGCACGTCGCCGCTGGCGTACTGGATCACCGCTTCCTCCAGCGTGATCCATGACTGTGGCATGCCGTGCCCGGACAATCGCAAAACCCTCACGTGACCCCTCCTGTGCAGAGTTTGGTTCATGATGAGTGCCCCGTCAGCACTGAGGCCTGAGGCGCTCCGACTTGCTGAGACAATATAGCGCGTGAATGCTCACTTGGCATGACAGCTTGATACAACGATGAAAATTTCTCGGGCTTTTTTAGGTGATGGCGCCGGGCACAAGCCAGCGTGGCTGTCTGCCTGCGCGTTGACGATTGGCAATTTCGACGGCGTGCACCGAGGCCACCAAGCCATGTTGGCGCTGCTCAACAGCGAAGCCCGGCACCGGGGCGTGCCCTCGTGCGTGATGACTTTTGAGCCGCACCCGCGTGACTACTTCGCGGAAAAGCTGCAGCAACGCGATTTGGCGCCCGCACGCATCGCCACCACACGCGACAAGCTGGCCGAGTTGGCCAACTGTGGCGTGGACCATTGTTTGTTGCTGCCCTTTGATGCGCGCTTGGCGAGCATGGCGCCGCAGGCTTTCATTGACGACATCTTGGTGGGTGGCCTCGGGGTGCGCTACGTCTTGGTGGGCGACGACTTTCGCTTTGGGGCCAAGCGCGCGGGCGACTACGCCATGTTGGACGCCGCTGGCCAGCAACACGGCTTTGATGTGGCGCGCATGAACAGCTACGAGGTGCATGGCCTGCGCGTCTCCAGTTCGGCGGTTCGTCAAGCCCTGCAAGAAGGCCGCATGGCCGATGTGAGCGCGCTCTTGGGCCGCCCCTACAGCATTTCGGGCCATGTGGTGCATGGCCGCAAACTGGGACGCGAGCTGGGCTTTCGCACCCTGAATTTGCGCTTTTCGCACTGGAAGCCAGCTGCCAGCGGGATTTTTGTGGTGCAGGTGCACGGCCTGGGTGACGCACCGCTGCTGGGCGTGGCCAACATGGGCGTGCGCCCGTCTTTGGACCCCAACGACGTCAACGGGGGTCGCGTGCTGCTGGAGACCCACGTTTTGGACTGGCCCTCGGACCTCTCCGCCCGCCTGCCCAGCGGGGAGGCCTACGGTAAAATCATCCGCGTGGATTTGCTGCACAAACTACACGACGAACTCAAGTACGACGGTCTCGACGCCCTCACCGAAGGCATTGCACGCGACTGTGACGACGCACGCGCCTGGTTTGCGTCCATGCATTTGCAAACCCACCGCCAAATCACCCGCGACCGAATTTGACGCTGACCGCGTCCCCCTCTCTTGCGCCCCACGGCGCCTCGGCCCTCGCGGCCTGCACAACGCACCGAATGCCTCGCCATGTCCACTCCTGAGACCGACTACAGCAAAACCCTGAACCTGTCTGACACCCCATTTCCCATGCGCGGCAACCTGCCCAAACGCGAGCCCGCGTGGGTGCAAGCTTGGAACGACCCCGAGCACGGTGTCTACGCCCGCTTGCGCGCCGCGCGCGCCGGCGCACCAAAATTCATCCTGCACGACGGCCCACCCTATGCCAACGGCAAGATCCACATCGGCCACGCCGTCAACAAGGTCTTGAAGGACATGATCGTCAAGGCCCGCCAACTGGCCGGCTTTGACGCGCAGTACATCCCCGGCTGGGACTGCCACGGCCTGCCGATTGAAAACGCCATCGAAAAGCTGCACGGGCGCAACTTGGCGCGCGACGACATGCAGGCCAAAAGCCGCGCCTTCGCCACCGAGCAAATCGCCCAACAAATGGCCGACTTCCAGCGCTTGGGCGTCTTGGGCGACTGGTTGAACCCGTACAAGACCATGAACTTCGCCACCGAGGCCAACGAGATCCGCGCCTTCAAGCGCGTGATGGAGCGTGGCTTTGTTTACCGGGGTCTGAAGCCCGTGTACTGGTGCTTCGACTGTGCATCCAGCCTGGCCGAGTTTGAAATCGAATACGCCGACAAAAAGAGCGACACCTTGGACGTGGCCTTTTTGGCCGACGACCAGGCCGCCGTGGCCCAGGCCTTTGGCTTGGCCAGTTTGCCCGGTCAAGTCAAAGACAGTCTAATCTACTAAAAAAAACTAAATATATTCTAAGCTACCCGCAATATATTTCATGGAAAATGACCAATCACTATGCCTCTGAAATATCATATTTGGGATGTCATAGTCATCT
>JALRFN010000037.1 GCA_023268425.1 Burkholderiaceae bacterium
TTGAGTGGTCACAAGAGGGCTTTACTCAAAAGCCTTCGCATCGCACAGTCGTTGAAATGGGGGGCACCGATGTGGCCGGCATCGTGGTGTTTTTGTTCCCCATGTGCATCATGATTTCTTGGTATGCCTGGCCGCTGATGGTCAATGCCTATGTGAGCCAAGAAATGTCATTCAACCCTGGTGGGCTCTTGCGTTGGCCGCTGTACGCATTTTTGCCTGCAGGCTTTGGTTTGTTGGGCTTGCAAGGTATTTCAGAATTGATCAAGCGCCTGCACTTCTTGTTGGGTGATGGCCCCGATGTGTTGGCACACGATCACCAACACGAAACGTCGGTTGAGTAAGCCCCAGGCGAGGACCAAACATGATTGAACTCTTGCACAACAATTTCGTGCCCGTGCTGTTTGCGGGCTTGCTGGGCTTTTTGCTGATGGGCTTCCCGGTCGCGTTTTCGCTCGCGGCCACGGGCTTGGCCTTTGGTTTCTTGGGCATGGAAATCGGCTTGTTCCACGAGACGCTGTTCCAGGCCCTGCCACTGCGGGTCTTGGGCATCATGTCCAACGAGACCTTGCTGGCCATTCCCTTCTTCACTTTGATGGGCATCATCTTGGAGCGCAGCCGCATGGCGGAGGAGCTGTTGGAGACCATCGCGCAGGTGTTTGGCCCCGTTCGAGGTGGTTTGGCGGTCGCGGTGATTTTGGTGGGCGCCTTGCTGGCAGCGACCACGGGTGTGGTGGCCGCTGCCGTGATCTCCATGGGCTTGATCTCCTTGCCCATCATGCTGCGCTACGGCTACAACCGCACCATTGCGACGGGCACCATCACCGCCTCGGGCACGCTGGCGCAAGCCCTGCCTCCTTCGCTGGTGCTGATTGTGTTGGCCGACCAGTTGGGCCGTTCGGTGGGCGACATGTACCAAGGTGCGCTGATCCCCGGTTTGATGCTCGTTGGCTTGTACCTGGTCTTCATTGCTGCCGTGGCAATTTTGCGACCCAAGTGGGTGCCCGCATTGCCACCAGAGGCGCGCATTTACGTCGAGGCCAATGGCAGCAGTGGCCACATTTCCCTGGTGTTGTTGCTGGCCGCTGCGGGCGCCGTCGGTTACGGCTGGTCGCAAGTGCACGAGTCCATCATGAACCCGTTCTTGCAGCGCAGTTTGCCCGCTCCGGGCGATGAGGTCTTGATCACCTCCATGACCATGGCGTCGTTCTTTGCGGTGGCCGTGGCCATGGCCAACCGCGTGCTCAAGTTGGGCTTGTTGTCGCGCTTGAGCGAGCAAGTCACCTTTGTCTTGATTCCGCCGCTGATCTTGATCTTCTTGGTGCTGGGGACGATTTTCTTGGGCATCGCCACGCCAACCGAGGGCGGAGCCATGGGCGCCATGGGCGCGTTCATCATGACCGGCGTTCGCCGGCGCTTGACCAAGTCCATGTTGAATGAGGCCTTGGAAAACACCACCCGCTTGTCCATCTTTGTGATGTTCATTTTGGTCGGCTCCACGGTGTTTAGCTTCACGTTCAACGCGGCCGATGGCCACATCTGGGTCGAGCACTTGTTCGCCAAATTGCCGGGCGGTGAGTTGGGCTTTTTGATCTTTGTGAACGTGTTGGTGTTCGTGCTGGGCATGTTCATCGACTTCTTCGAGATCGCCTTCATCATCATCCCCATGCTGGCACCCGTGGCCGACAAGATGGGCATTGACTTGATTTGGTTCGGCATCTTGCTGGCCATGAACATGCAGACGTCTTTCCTGACCCCGCCGTTTGGTTTTGCGCTGTTCTACTTGCGCAGCGTGGCTTCGCGCACCGACTACGTGGACGAGGTCACCAAGAAGACCATTCCAGCGGTGACGACTGCGCAGATTTACAAAGGCTCGATTGCCTTCATCGTTTTGCAAGTCATCATGGTGGCGGTCATTTTGTTCAACCCCGAAATCGTCTCTGGTGGCATCACCAAGGTGAAAAAACTCAGCGCCGACAAGGTGGAACAACTGTTGGAAGCGCCCGTGACCGACTACGGCAACGGCAAGAGCGGCAGCGATTGGTGAGCTGTGATGCAAGTTGATGTGCAAATTTTGGATGAACGCATCCGCACGCAAATGCCTGCCTACGCCACTGCAGGCAGCGCCGGTCTTGATCTGCGCGCGTGCTTGGATGAGCCACTGACCTTGCAGCCCAACGCTTGGCAGTTGATTGGCACGGGCTTGGCTGTGCATTTGGCTGACCCAGGTTTTGCGGCCATGATCTTGCCGCGTTCGGGCCTGGGCCACAAACACGGCATTGTGTTGGGTAATCTGGTCGGTTTGATCGACAGCGACTACCAGGGCCAGTTGATGGTCAGTGCTTGGAACCGCAGCCCCACGGCCTACACCATCGAGCCCATGGAGCGGATCGCGCAACTGGTCATCGTGCCCGTGGTGCAGCCCACATTGCGCGTCGTCGATGGCTTCACTGCCAGTGAGCGCGGCGCGGGCGGTTACGGCTCGACAGGCCGCTCCTGAGCGTCGTCTGGCTTGGTCATGAGTCTTGCTCGCACGATGAGAATGCTGGGCAGGCTCAGGGTGAGCATGCCTTTGGCACCCAGATGGGATGACCGATGAGGCCACGGCTGAGTGGCTTGGCACTGGTGTTGGTGCTCTGCGCTGCAGAGGTCGCTGCGATGACGGGCTTTGCGGCTTACCCCGCCTTGCTGACCACTTTGCGTGCCAACTGGGGCATGAGTGGCGCGGAGGCCGGGCTGGTCGGCGGTGCCTTCTTTTTTGGCTACATGGTGGCCGTTCCGATGTTGTCGGGTTTGACCGATCGGGTCGACGCCAAACGGGTGTTCGCGGTGTGCAGCGTGCTGGCCGCATGTGGTGCCCTGGGCTTTGGCTCCTTGGCGCGCGGTGTTTGGAGTGGCGTGTTTTGGCAAGCCATCAGCGGCGCAGGCTTGGCGGGCACCTACATGCCCGGCCTCAAGGCCCTGACCGACCGCGTCAGCGGTGACAAGCAGTCGCGTTACGTCTCGTTTTACACCGCCACTTTTGGGGTCGGCACCAGTGTGTCTTTGGTCTTGGCGGGGTGGTTGAACGCGGTGCTCGATTGGCCGCAGGTGTTTCAGTGTTTGGCACTGGCCCCATTGTTGATTGCGCCCTTGGTGTGGTGGGCTTTGGATGATCGGCCGCCGCTGAACTCAGACGCGCCATGGTTTCCACGCTTCAACGGGGTTTGGGCTGATCGACACACCCGCTTGTACATCGTGGGCTACGCCGTGCATTGTTGGGAGCTGTTTGGCTTGCGTTCTTGGCAAGTGGCTTTTTTCACTTTCGCCTTTGGCTTCGGGGCAATGCAGGCTTGGCTTTCACCCACTGAGGCGGCTGCGTTGTTGAATTTGCTGGGTCTGCCTGCCAGCATTTTGGGCAATGAGATGGCAGGCCGTTTGGGGCGTCAGCGTTGGATCGCCGCGATGATGCTCACCGCTGGGGTGTTGAGTTGGATGGTGGGTTTGACCGCCAGTTGGCCATGGTTCGTGACCTTGATTGCCATGGCGATCTACAACGTCTCGGTGATGGCCGATTCGGCCAGTTTGACGGCAGGTCTGGTCGCCAGCAGTGATCCGGCGCGCCGGGGCGCGGCCATGGCGCTGTATTCCTTGGCTGGTTTTGGTGCAGGTTTCATCGCGCCAGTGGTGTTTGGCACGGTCTTGGACGTGGCCGGGGGCAACCAAAGCCAGTTGGCGTGGAGCCTAGGCCTGGGTGTGTTGGGACTGGGGGGCTTGGTGATGGGGTGGCGTTTGCACGCCAGCCCAGCACCGAAGGCTTGAGTCTGCCGCCAGCGCTTGGGCTCAGGCCAAGACCACGGCCGTGCCGCTGGCCGAGACCATCAACATGCCGTTGGTTTGGCCCATGACTTCATAGTCGATGTCCACGCCCACCACCGCGTTGGCGCCCAGTTCAGCGGCGCGTTCTTGCAACTCTTGCAGCGCGATTTCGCGCGCTTTTTGCAACTCGCGCTCGTAGGTGCCACTGCGGCCACCCACGATGTCACGCACGCTGGCGAACAAGTCTTTGAAGATGTTGGCGCCCAAAATGGCCTCGCCTGCGATGACGCCGCAATAGCGCGCGATGTTGCGGCCTTCGACGCTGGGTGTGGTGGTGACGATCATGTGACAACTCCCTGTTGGTCTACCTGGCGCAGTGTAAGGCGCGGGCCCAACCGCCGCCAAAGCCAACCGTTGTGTCGCGCTTAGGTTTGAGGCGCGAAGTATTGGCGTGTGACGGATTCGGCCACGCAAGCGGGGCGCTCCACACCGTCGATTTCCATGGTGATGGTGAACACCATTTGGATGCCGCCTTCGATGTCGGTCAACTCTTTGAGTACGGCGCGTCCGCGCACCCGGCTGCCCGCGCGCACGGGGTGGGTGAAGCGCACCTTGTTGCAACCATAGTTGATGCCCATGGCGCAAAAGGGCATGGCCATGTTCTCGGCGCCGAACTTACCCAGCAGCGACAGCGTCAAAAAGCCGTGGGCAATCGTGCCGCCAAACGGGCCTTCTGTGGGGGCGCGTTCCTCGTCGATGTGGATCCACTGGTAGTCTTCTGTGGCTTCAGCAAAGAGGTCGATGCGGGCTTGGGTGATCTCCACCCAGTCGGTGACAAAGGCTTCTTTGCCCACGAAGCCGCGCAGTTCGTCCAGCGTTTGTGCAAAAGAGCCGGGTGGGTTGGTTTTGATGGGTGCTTTCATGCCGTGTTTCCAGAGCTGGTGATGGCCTGCATGGTGCCACGCTGAGGCGCCTGGCTTTGCAGCCCGTGTGACAGCGCCCTGGGCTTCAGCTCAAGACCGCGTCAAAAGGGTTGGCGGGCGAGGCTTGGCGCAGGCCAATCGCGATCAACTGGGCTTGGCTGGGGGCTTGGGCCTGGCGAAAACGGACTTTGCTGCCCGCAAATTGCAACTCGCGCCAGCCGCGCTCGGTCTTCACCAGCCCTTTGATGCGCAAGATGTGGCGGGGCAAGGCCTGGATGCGCGCACTCAACTCGGCTTCATCCAAGGTCTGTGTCGGCTGCGCCTGCCAGGTGATGAATTGCTGGTCGTGGTGAACGCTGTGGTCGTGATGGTGCTCGTGATCGCCGTGGCCGTTGCAGTCCGGGCAGTCGGCGTGTGTGCTGGGGGGCCGCAGTGCTGCGCTGCTGAGCAACGCCAGTGGCACCTGGGCTTGCGCAGTCGGCCAGCGTCTGGCCTTGGCGTTGTGGCCATCCAGCCACTCATTCACCGCTGCCAAATGGGCGGCGTCGACCACGTCGGTTTTGTTGATGACCACCAACTCGGCGTGGGCCAAAGGACGGCTCAGGGTGTCGCTGAGCATGGGGTCTGCAGCGTGATCCAGCACGGTGGCGGCGTCGACGACGACGACGACGCCGTCCAGTGCGATCTCCGAGGCCGCCATGCCGATTTGTGCGACGCGCCAAGGGTCGGAGACCCCGCTGGCTTCGATGACGATGGCCTCGGGCAGAGGTCGGCGCGCCAGGGCTTGAATCAGCGCTTGCGACAAATCGCCACCGATGCTGCAACACACGCAACCGTTGGTCAGCGCCATGGTGTCGGCGTGTTGTTGGGCAATGAGTGTTGCGTCCAGGTTGATTTCGCCGAAGTCATTGACCATGGCCAACCAGCGCAAACCGTCCGTCTCTGGCGCGGTTTGGCTCAACAGGTGGTTGAGCAGCGTGGTTTTGCCCGCCCCCAGAAAGCCGCCCAAAACCAGCAGCGGAATGCGTGCGGCGGGTGTGCTCATGAGGCCGCGTGCACGCGGCCGGACAAGACCGTGCCCCAGACGCGCACGTCTTTGAGCTGCTCGGGCGGCAGGCTCAAGGGGTCGTCCTCCAAGACGGCGAAGTCGGCGCGCTTGCCCACTTCGATGCTGCCCACTTCTTGCTCCAAATTCAGCGTCCAAGCGGCGCCCAGCGTGATGGCGTGCAAGGCCTCGGCGATGCTGAGCTTGAGTTGTTCGCCCAAGACCACGCCATTGGGCGTGACGCGGTTGACCGCACACCAGGCCACGTGCAAGGGGCCGAGCGGGGTGATCGGTGCGTCAGAGTGCATGGACATGTTCACGCCTGCATTCAGCGCGCTGCGGCAATCGTCCAAGCGATGGGCGCGGTCGGGGCCCATGGTTTGGGCAAGGTGTTGATCGCCCCAGTACCACAGGTGGTTGGTGAACAGGTTGACGCCCAGGCCCAGCGTGGCCATGCGTTTGAACCCCGTGTGGTCGATCATTTGCGCGTGCTGCAAGACGTGGCGGTGATCGGGGCGTGGCGCACGCGACAAGACCCTGGCGATGGCGTCAATGGCGGCGTCGCTGGCCTCGTCACCGTTGGTGTGGGTGTGGATGTTCAGGCCCGCACGGTGGTAGACCTCAAAGTCTTGCTCGTACTGCGAGGGCGCAGTCACCCAAATGCCATTGGGTGCGCCGTTGAAATAACCCGGCGCGCGCAAACGGCCCGAGAAGCCTTGGATGGAGCCATCCAACATCATCTTGACCAAACCAAAGCGCAAGCGGTCGCTGTTGGTTTCTTGCAGTTGAGCCACATGCTGGGCGCCGTCTTGGGCACCCATGGGCCCGTGGAAGGCTTGGAAGGCGGGCACCAGGCGCAACGGATAAGCGTCGTCTTCGGTCGCGGCGCGCAAGGTGGCGACGTCGTGCTCACTGAGTTTGTTGACCAAATCGGTGGCGGTGGTCACGCCAGCGCGGCAAGCCATGCGCGCATAGCCGTTCAAGGTTTTCGCAGTCACTGGCGCCAGCACGCCGACGTTGCCCAGCAGGCGCATGATCGGGAACATGGCTGCCGGCTCTTGCAACTCGCCGTTGGGTTCGCCATTGGGGTAGCGCATGACCCCTTCAATTTCGCAGTCGCGGTCGATGCCCGCGTCGCGCAGCGCCACCGAGTTGGCGTTCATCAGGTGTCCGTTGGCGTGTTGCACCACCACGCGCCGGGTCGTGGAAACGCGGTCCAAATGCGTGGTGTCCATGCGCTCGGCGCCGAAATAAATCGGGTCAAAGCCCCAGGCAAACAGCGCACCGTCGTCACCGCGTGCGCTCATCTCGGCATCGATGCCACGCAGTCGCTCAACGGCAGCGTCCATGCTGCGCACACCTTTCCACCAATGGCCATCCACGTCGCGGCGGTCGAACCAACCCAGGTAGGGCCATTGCCACATGCCGCCTTCAAGCGCGTGGCTGTGGCCCTCAATCAGGCCGGGCATCAAGACCTTGTCGGCAAAGCGTTCATCGACGTTCGTGGCCCCCCAGGCTTGCATGCGCGCCCAGTCACCGACCGCAACGATGCGACCATCGCGCACCGCCACGTGGGTGGCTTGCGGCTGCAGCGGGTCCATGGTGATGATTTTTTTGGCAACGTAGACGGTGAGTGTGGTCATGTGAGGCTCGGTGCGTAGAACAAAAGTCGGCAGCTTATCGACGCGCACGCGATACGACAAGTCTGCCCCGGTGTCCTGGGGTCGCTCAGACGACCGCAGTGCCACGCGGCGTGGTGCGTTGACGGCGTTTGCAACGTGCAGTCGCCTAGCGGGGGGTTCAGATCAATTCAGTCAACGGGCGCAGTGCGTAACCCGCGTCGAGCAAGGCTTGTTTCACAGCTCGCGCCGTGGCCACCGCGTGTGCGCCATCGCCATGCACGCAGATGCTGTGGATGTCACTGGGCAGCACGCTGCCGTCAGCGGCGACGATGCCGCCGGCTTGGAGCATGCGCAGCACATGCTGTGCGCAAGCCTGGGCATCGCCAACCATGGCGTTTGGTTGTTGACGGGAGACCAGTTGGCCATCGGATTGGTAGTTGCGATCAGCAAATATTTCCAAGGCGGTGTTCAGGCCCAAGGCTTGACCCACTTGAGCCAGTACCGAAGCGGCTGGCGCCAAAAGAATCAACTGCGCATCGACGGCCGCAATGGCCTCGCACACCACACGTGCCGTGTTGGCGTCGGCGGCAGCCAGGTTGTGCAGCGCGCCATGCGGCTTGACGTGAGTCACCGCACCACCAGCCGCGCGCGCCAGCGCTTGCAGCGCTCCCACTTGGTAGAGCACCACGGCGCGCAATTCCTCGTCACTCAAGCGCATGGCACGACGGCCGAAACCTTGCAGGTCGGGGTAAGACGGGTGGGCACCAACGCTGACGCCGCTGGCGAAGGCCAAGCGCAGGGTTTGGGACATGTGCAAGGGGTCACCAGCGTGAAAGCCGCAGGCGAGGTTGGCGCTGCGCACGATCTCCAGCATCGCCGCGTCGTCGCCCATGGTCCATGCGCCGTAGCTTTCGCCCAAGTCGGCATTGAGGTTGATGGCTGGGTTCATGCCTTGCTCCACTGTGAGGGGTCTAGGGCATGGATCATGCCGTCAATCAGGTTGCTTTGGTTCAGCGCATCGACATCCAGCC
>JALRFN010000050.1 GCA_023268425.1 Burkholderiaceae bacterium
TACGCGGCACTGCAGCGCTTGGACGCCAAACGCACCAACATCATGACGGTCGAAGACCCGATCGAATACGAGCTGCCCGGCATCGCCCAAACCCAAGTACAAGCCAAAATCGAATTGAGCTTTGCCAAGGCCTTGCGCGCCATCCTGCGCCAAGACCCGGACGTGGTCATGATCGGTGAAATCCGCGACACCGAGACGGCGCAAATCGCGGTCCAAGCCTCGCTCACCGGCCACTTGGTTTTGGCCACGCTGCACACCAACGACGCCACCAGCGCGGTGACGCGACTGGTGGACATGGGCATTGAGCCCTTTTTGGTCAGCTCGGCTTTGGTCGGTGTCTTGGGCCAGCGCTTGGTGCGCAAACTGTGCACCCACTGCCAGGGTGCAGGTTGTGAGCACTGCGGCCAAGGCGGTTATGCGGGACGCACCGGCGTGTTTGAGCTGATGCTGGCCAGCGAGCGCATCAAAGCCATGATCCACCAGGAGGCCAGCGAAGCGGACATCCGCGCACAAGCCATCCAAGAAGGCATGGTCTTGCTGCACGACGATGGGAAACGCCTGATTGACCAAGGCCTCACCAGCGCCGAAGAACTGGCGCGGGTCACGCAATGACCGCCTTTCGCTACGAAGCGCTCAGCGCGCAAGGCGCCATTGAAAAGGGCGTCATCCACGCCGATGCGCCGCGAGCGGCCCGCGCGCAGCTGCGCGAGCAAGGCCTGACGCCACTGGCCGTCGAGACCGTCGGTGACACCACAGCAACAAGCAACAGCGCCCCCAAGCCCGCACGGCGCTTGTTCAAATCGCTGGAGCGAGGCTTGCTGATTCGCCAGTTGGCCAGCTTGCTGGTGGCCGAACTGCCGGTTGAGAAGGCCTTGGGTGCCATGTTAGACGACTTGCCCAAAGCGCCTCAACGCGACGCCATCGCCCAGGTGCGCGCCGAGATCCAAGCCGGCGCCAGCTTGGCGCAGGCCTTGGCGCACTTTCCGAAAGACTTTCCCGCTGACGTCACCGCCGTCGTGGGGGCGGGCGAGCAATCTGGTCAACTCGCCGCGGTGTTGACGCGCTTGGCCGACGACTTGGAAGCCACCGAAGCCCTGCGCGGCAAGTTGATGGGGGCCGCGCTGTACCCGGCCATCGTCAGCGCCGTGGCGGTGGTCATGGTGGTGTTCTTGATGAGTTTTGTCGTGCCCCAAGTTGCCTCGGTGTTTGCCGCACGCGAGCAAGCGCTGCCGCTGCTGACCCGCTTCATGCTGGCCGCCAGCGACTTTGTGCGCAGTTGGGGCTTGGTGATTGGCGCTGGCTTGGGCTTGGCCACCATTGCCGCCGTGTTGGGCTACCGCCAAAGCCCTGCCTGGCGTCTGCGCGTGGACGCGACTTGGTTGCGGCTGCCCTTGATTGGTGGGCTGCTGCGCGATTACCACAACGCCCGCTTGGCCAGTTTGCTGGGCCTGCTCAGTTCGGCGGGCTTGCCGATTTTGAAGGGTTTGCACACGGCTGCCGACGCGCTGGGCAATGCCGCCTTGCGCGCCGAGGTGCTGAACGCGCAGGCCTTGGTGCGTGAAGGGGCGTCATTGGCGGCGGCCTTGCAGGGCCAAAGCCATGTCGCGCGCTGGCTGGTCTTGTTTGCACGCCTGGGCGAGCAAACCGGACAACTGGGCAGCATGTTGAGCCAAGCCGCTCAACAAAACAGCGACCGCGTGCAGCGCAAGTCGCTGGGCTTGGCGACCATTTTGGAGCCCCTGCTGATTTTGGCCATGGGCTTGATCGTGTTGACCATCGTCTTGTCCGTGCTGATGCCCATTATGGAGCTCAACCGCTTGGCGGGAACCTAAACTCGCCTGCGGAATCCACCACAGCGGTGCACAATGCGGCGCCATTGCGCTTTAGGGATTTTTATGGCCACCTCACTGGACGGGCAATTGGTTGTTGCGATTTCTTCGCGCGCCTTGTTTGACTTTGAAGAAGAAAACCGCGTCTTCGAGACCGCCGACGACCAGCATTACATGCAACTGCAATTGGCGCGTTTGGACGAACCAGCCAAACCCGGTGTGGCCTTCTCGCTGGTGCAAAAGCTGCTGTCTTTCAACGACAGCGATCAGCAGCGCGTAGAAGTGGTGATCTTGTCTCGCAACGACCCAGTCAGCGGCATGCGGGTGTTTCGCTCGGCCCAGCACTATGGCTTGCCGATTTCACGCGGCAGCTTCACGCGCGGGCGCGAGCCCTGGCGTTACCTCAAACCGCTGGGCGCCAACCTGTTTTTGTCGGCACACTTGAGCGACGTGCGTGCCGCGCTGGCGGCGGGCGTTCCGGCCGCACAGGTCTACCCCGACTCGGCCCGCGCCTCACAAGCCCACCCAGACGAGTTGCGCATCGCTTTTGACGGCGACGCCGTGTTGTTTTCAGACGAAGCCGAGCGTGTGTTCCAAAGCGAAGGCTTGCAGGCCTTTGTGTCGCATGAAACCGCACGCGCGGCCACGCCACTGCCTGACGGCCCTTTCAAGCCCCTGCTCGCCGCGCTGCACCGCATGCAGCAAATGGCCAAACCACGGGTGCACATCCGCACCGCATTGGTC
Source organism: Burkholderiaceae bacterium (assembly GCA_023268425.1). Lineage (GTDB taxonomy): Bacteria > Pseudomonadota > Gammaproteobacteria > Burkholderiales > Burkholderiaceae_C > RS62. The sequence goes on from JALRFN010000050.1 coordinate 2,574, forward strand.
ACCGCGCGCAGTGCCCCCGCGCACGAGCGCGCCATACGCACGCTGATGAGTTGGGACATCGGCGTGGACGAGGCCATCTTTTTGGGCGGCTTGAACAAGGGGCCGTTTTTGCGTGAATTTGAACCCGACTTCTTTTTTGATGACCAAACCGGCCACGTGCGCTCAGCCGCTGATCACGTGCCCGCCGGCCATGTTGCAGGACCCGAAACCCCATGAACACCGCCACCACCGCAGCCACGGCATTGAGCAAATGGGCGCAGTTTCGTTTGTTTGTGCGCCGTGCCTGGGCGCTGTCGCGCCCCTATTTCACTGGCGACGACCGGGTCAAAGGGCTGGGCTTGTTGGCGGCCATCGTCTCGCTCAACTTGGGCGCCGTGTACATGCTGGTGCTGCTCAACGAGTGGAACCGGCTGTTTTATGACGCCTTGCAAAACAAAAACGAAGCTGTTTTCTGGAAGGAGTTGTGGCACTTTTTGTGGCTGGCCTTTGGCTTCATCATCATCGCGGTGTATCGCTTCTACCTGACCCAGCTGCTGCAGGTGCGCTGGCGGCGCTGGATGACCGCGCACTACACCCAGCGCTGGCTCAGTCAGCAGGCCTTTTACCGCCTCGAGCTGTCTCGCTATCAGGGCGGCAACGACACGCCGCACGCGGACAACCCTGACCAGCGCATCCACGAAGACATTGACCAATTCACGTCGAGCACGGTGGGCTTGACCATGGGGCTGCTCAACAGCGTGGTGACCTTGGTGAGTTTTGTTGGCATCTTGTGGTCGCTGTCTGCGGCCTTTGGCTTTCCCTGGTTGGGTGGCGAAACCCTGGCCATTCCGGGTTTCATGGTGTGGGCTGCCGTCATCTACGCTTTGGTGGGCAGTGTCTTGACGCATTACATTGGCCGCTCGCAGATCGCCCTGAACTACGAGCAGCAACGCCGCGAAGCCGACTACCGCCACATGCTGGTGCGCACCCGCGAATACAGCGACGCCATCGCCCTGGATCGGGGCGAACAGTGGCAAGAGCAAGGCCTGGGGCTGCGTTTCACCGCGGCGATCACCAATTACCTGAAACTGTTGCGGGCGCAAAAGCGCTTGCTTTGGTTCACGGTGGGTTTTGGTCAGGCGGCCACGGTGTTTCCCTTCATCGTGGCGGCGCCTTATTACTTCACCGGCGTGATTCAGTTGGGTCAGTTGATGCAAGTGGCCTCGGCCTTTGGGCGCGTGCAAGACGCGCTGAGTTGGTTCGTCGACAGCTACTCGGGCTTGGCCGCGTGGCGCGCCACCACCGACCGCCTGACGCGCTTTGAAGACGCCATGCAAGTGGTGCACCGCCACGGCAGCGCTGAGCACCCCAATCGCGCTCAGGGCGATCACTGGCAAGCCCAGAACCTGCAGTTGCAACTGCCCACGGGTCAAAACCTGGGTGAGGCCTTGAACTTTGACATCCGCGCCGGCGAGCGGGTGTGGATTCAAGGCCCATCGGGTTGCGGCAAATCGACCTTGCTGCGCACCTTGGCGGGCGTCTGGCCTTGGTCACAAGGCCAGCTCACAGGGCCAGACTTGCAAGACAGCTTGTTTTTGCCGCAGCGGCCCTATTTCCCCAACGGGGCCTTGCGCCAGGCCTTGAGTTACCCCGACGCCGCCGAGCGCTTCAGCGATGCGGAATTGCAAAGCGCGCTGGAGCAAGCGCTGCTGCCGCACCTGTTGGCGCGTTTGGACGAGCACGCCCCATGGTCGCAAGTCTTGTCGGGCGGCGAACAGCAACGCTTGGCCCTGGCGCGGGTGTTCTTGCGGCAACCCCGTTGGGTGTTCTTGGACGAGGCCACCAGCGCCTTGGATGAAGCGGCAGAGCAAACCCTCTATACGCGTTTGCTGGCCTGGGCCGAGCAACATCAGGCTGCGCTGGTGTCCATTGCGCATCGACCGCAATTGGCGCGTTTCCACGAGCGCACCTTGCTCATGGCGCGTACCGACTGAGGTCACGGCCCGCGCTTTGAGCCCCAAAGGCGGTGCCGCAGCGCTGCGGCGGGAGGCAGCGCGCTTCACAAAAAAGAGTACTGAAGGGTGAATCAACCCCGATTGGGAACCCATTCAACCACTTAGGTGTGCATTTTTGCGCAAACAGCATCAGCGCTTGCGCATTATTTTTTCGCAAATAGTTCTTTACAGTTAATTACAAATTCAAAGCAGTACCTTAGAACTAAATACAGAATTTTCCGGGGCTTAGGATTTGCCCCATGACTGCTGCCACCCACCGACACCACCCCTTGCCCGCCGGCTGTCTGCGGGCCTTGGTTGTGGATGACCACCCGATCAATGCGCGGGTGATGACGGTCTTGTTGCAGCAAATGGGCATTCGCTGCACGGTCGTGACAGACGGCGCGGCGGCGGTGAAGGCCGTGCTGGCGGGCCAGGTCGATGTCGTGTTCATGGACTACCACATGCCCGTACTCGATGGCTTCGCCGCGACCCGCCAAATCCGAGCGCTGGCCAAACCCCTGGACCAAACGCCCGTTGTTTTGGTGACGGCCGACGTTTGTATGGCCACACAAGAAGCCGCCAAGTCTGTTGGCATTGATGCATTTGTCGGCAAGCCGGTTCGTGTGCATGAACTCAAAGAAGCCCTCAGCCAAGCACTGGCTGCACGCACGGGGCTGTTGAGCTGGGTCGACGATGGACACGAAGCAGGCACAATGACTGCTTCGAGCGCTGATGCGTGCCTGTCCACCTCCCGCAGCAAGAGGCCTGTGATGATCAACCACGAGATTTTTCAAGAACTGCGCGAGCTGATCCCGACTGACCAATGGCAAATCATGCTCGACAGCTTGTTTGCGCCCAGCACGGGCGATGTCGATGTCTTGAAACTCGCGCTGCACCAAGGCGATCGTGCAGCCATTGGCGACCAAGCGCACAAGCTCAAGGGCGCCGCCTTGTTGATGGGTTTGCGTGTCTTGGGCGAGTCGGCTGCGCAGCTGGAGCACTGCGCCCGTCGCACCCAAGACCCCATTGACGCCGATGACTGGAGCGCGCGCCTGAGCCAACAAGCCCAAGACAGCCTGAACGCTGCACGGACTTTGCTGCAGGCTTGAACCCCAAGCCGGGGGGAGTCAGCCGCCGCTGGCGGCGATGTCGGCGTTGAACTGATCAACGGCAGCGTCGGTCAAGGCATCGCCCATCCACGCTCGCAACAAACTCGGTCGCACCGTCGCTGCTGCGGCACCAGCGCCCATCAAACGCGCCATCACGTCCACGCTGCGCACGCTGGCGGCCAACAACTGCGTGCCCTGGCGCTGCGCGTTGACGCAGGCGTAGACCAAGGCCCACACGTCGCGCCCCGCATCTTCCAAACGTCCCAAATACGGCGCCACCCACTTGGCCCCCATGTCCACGGCCCACAACAACTGCATGGCGTTGGACAAGCCCGTGAGCAAGACCGGCAAGCCGTGGTCTTGCACGGTTCGCACCGCGCTGGCCCATTCGGGTTGGCACGGCAGTTTGATGGTCAACTGCACATGTGCCAAAGCTGCCGCAGGCAGCAAACGCGTCAACGTGGCCTGAATTTCGCCCACTTCGGGGCGCGGCATTTGCAGCATCAATTCACGCACTTGGCGCTGGCCGGCCGCCTCGATCAAGGCCACGTAGGTGTCGGCATGGACGGGCAGTCCAAGCTGATGCACCAGACTGGGGTTGGTGGTCACGCCAGCGATGGTGGGCATGCCCGCGACTGGCGTCCACTGCGCCACATCGGCGCTGTCCACATACAACTTCATGTTTTTAAAAAGACGTCTTGACTGGGAAAGTATTGCGCATGCAGCGGCAACAAAGCGCCGCCCAGTGCGCGCGCATGTGCGCCGACACGCCCGCGCAGCAAGGCTGGGCGGCGCAAGCCTTCCCAGCGGTAGGCGTGTACCGCGTGTTCAGTTTGAGCCATCAACGCGTCCAGCAATTTGGGGTGGATCGAACCATCGATGACCACCGCGTCGAGGTCCATCAAGGCCGTTGCGCTGACGGTGGCCATGGCCAAACCCGAGGCCGCTTGCTGCAGCCAAGGCTGCACCACATCAGCGTGCTCGGCGGCCATGATGTCGGTGGTCGCGCCCAAGTCGGCGTTGCGTCCACCAGCATGCAAGGCACGCTCCAACTGCCAGCCAGAGGCCACCGCCAGCAACTGCGCTGGGCGGGTGTCGGCCGCTTGCACGCGCGCCATGGGCAGCGAGCCAATCGCGCCCGCATTGCCTTGTGGCCCGTGCACCATTTGACCGCCCAGCACCAAACCACCGCCGACAAAGGTGCCCACAAACATGTACAGAAAATTTTGCACCTCGCGGCCATGGCCTTCAAACAGCTCCGCCACGCAAGCGGCGCTGGTGTCTTTGGCAAAGGCCACGGGCAAAGGGGTATGGCGGCGCAGCTCTTGCACCAAGTCCACTTCGGCCCATTTGGCCAAGGCTGGCGCCGCCTGCTCGCCCATGACATCTGCCCATTGGTGCATGCCCAAAGGCGCGGCCAAGCCGACCCCCACCACCCGAGACCATTGCTCGCCCCACTGGGCCTGGGCTGCGCGCAAGCCCTCGGCCATTTTGGGCAAGACCACAGCGGGGTCCGGGTGGTCGTAATCGGCGCGCCAGTTCCAACGCATTTGTCCGGCGAAGTCAGCGATCAACAGCTCCAAGGAGCGACGCCCAACCTGCAAGCCCAAACCATAGGCGCCATTGGGGTTCAGCGACAACGGCACCGAGGGCTGCCCGACCTTGCCTCGCAGGCGCTCGCCTTTTTGCAGCAAGTCTTCATCAAGCAAGCGCTCGACGATCAAGCCCACGGTTTGCGTCGACAACTGCGTCAAGCGCGCTAGGTCGGCTTTGGGGATCGGCCCGTGCAAGCGCACCGCCTGCAGCAGCGTGCGTTCGTTGAACTCGCGCATGCCTGCGGCGTTGGAACCACGCATGCGAGGGGTTTTGGGTGGGCGCGCAGCGGACATCATGGGATTGTGACCCAGCTCTTTCGCCTCACGCGGCCTGCGCCTGCAAAATCACCGCCTTGCAAAACATGGCGTTGCCGTAGGCCGTGTGCTCACCGCTTTGCACAATCAGGCTGGCTGCTTTGACCTTGTCGTAAAACGCGTAACGTTCACAGGCCTCGACACGGGTGGCGTCCAGTCCTTGCGCGACCAAGTCATCGACGACCGCTTGTTGCGCCGGTGTTCGGTGTTCGGCAGCGCTGCCGCAAACATGCATGTACGCCGCGGGCTTGGCCACATCCTCAGCCAGTGGCATCACCGACAGCACCGCTTGGCTGACGCGCTGCAAGCTGTGTCCGGGCAGGCGCACCACCGGAATGCGCCCCGCCGCCAAATGGTCGGCGGTGAAATTGGCGTCGACCACCGCCACCCATTCGCCATGGCCCATGGCGCACAGGTGCATCAGCAACTCTGGCGTCAGCAACGGGTCAATGCCTTTCAGCATGTCGCCACCTCATCGGCCGGCAGGCTCGCGGGGTCGATGGCGCCGGTGATCAAGCCCACGATTTCTTCGGGGCTGGTGACCGCCGTGCGGCGCGAGCAGATGATGCGCCCTTGGCGGAATACCCAAATGCGGTCGACCAAGTCAAAGACTTGGCGCAAATTGTGGCTGATGATGATCAGCGGCACGCCCCGCTGCTTGAGGCCACGGATGATGTCTTCCACGCGGGCGGTTTCTTGCACTCCCAAGGCTGCGGTGGGCTCGTCCAAGATGATCAGCTTGGTGGCAAAGCCCGCCGCACGGGCAATCGCCACGCACTGGCGTTGACCGCCCGACATGCCACGCATGGATTCGCTCAGGTCTTGGATTTTCACACCCGTGGTCTGCAGCATTTCCACCGACTGGCGACGCATCTCGCCATGGTTCAGAAACGACAGCGGCCCCAAGTTGAAGCGCGTCAGTTCGCGGCCCAAAAAGATGTTGGCGGGCACGTCCAAATCTTCGGCCAAGGCCAAGTTTTGGTAGACCGTCTCGATGCCCTGGTCCCGCGCGTCCAGCGGCGAGTCGAACTGCACACGCTGGCCTTCGAGCCGAATGTCGCCACTGTTGGGCTGCTCGACGCCAGTGATCAAGCGCACAAAAGTCGACTTGCCGGCGCCGTTGTCGCCCACGATGGCGGCGTGCTCGCCCGGCAACAGTTGAAACCCTGCGTCAGTGAGTGCCCGCACACCCCCGTAGTGCTTGGTCAAGCCCTCGATGGCCAAAACAGGTGTGGCGTCGCTGGTGTTGCTCATGAAAAACCCCTTAAAAATCGGTTCAGCACCGCAAGCATGCCAAAACCTTCGGGCAAATCATATTAGTAAAACCACTAGATTTACTTATTCAATTTTTTCCGTTCCAATACCGGCACCGGCGTGAAAAAGGGGCTGCCATGAGCCACTCACCACACTGGAATCACCACCAAAGACCAATGGAGAAGACCATGAAATTTGCCAGCATCACCCGCCGCGCCGCCCTGGCGCTGGCCGCCACCAGCCTGTTTGCCTCGGCCGCACAAGCTGAACTGACCATCGCTTACGTCACCAACGGCAACACCAACGAAGGTTGGACACTGATCAACGGCGGCGCCAAAGCCGCAGCCGAAAAGGCCGGCGTGAAGTTCATCCAGCTGGCCGCTGAAAAAGGCGAGCTGTCCAAGCAATTGGCCATCGTTGAAGACATGATCACCCGCAAGGTCAATGCGATTGCCATCGCCCCCGTGGACAGCGCAGGCATCGCTCCTGCGGTGAACAAAGCCATGGCCGCGGGCATTCCCGTCGTGGCTGTGGACACTGGCGTCAGCGGTGCTGACATCACTTCGTATGTCGCCACCGACAACATCAAAGCCGCACGCGTGCAAGGCGAATGGGCCGCCACACAAGTCAAGTCAGGCGACACCGTGATTTACGTGACCGGTGACCAAGGCCAATCCACTGGCCGCGAGCGCAAGCAAGGCTTCTTGGACGGTTTGAACGGCAAAGTCAAAGGCGTGAAAGTGGTGGAAGTCCCCACCGCCTGGGACCAAACCCAAGCCCAAAACGGCGTGGAAGCCGCGCTGCGCGCCAACCCCAAGGCCAAGATCATCGCCAACGCCTGGGACGGCGGTGCGCTGGGCGCCAAGGCTGCCATGATGTCGCAAGGCTTCAAAAAAGGCAGCATCCAAATCGCTGGCTTTGACGGTTCACCTGGCGGCTTGGACATGATGAAGCAAGGCTGGCAGCAAGCCAATGCCGCACAAATGCTGGCCAAGATCGGCGCTGTGGGCGTGGAGACCGCAATCAAAGCGGCCAAAGGCGAAAAAGTGGAGAAGCGCATCGACACCGGTTCATTCTTGGTCTTGCCGACCAACGTGGACCAGTTCGCCAAAGACTCCGGCGTTGGCCAATTCATGAAGGCCAAGTGAGGCTTCGCACTGAGCACGCCCCGGCCACCCGGCCGGGGTGAGTGCCCCCGAGCGAGCCAGATGCACGTTGGCTCGCTCGGGTCTGGCGCGTTGCGGTGCTTCAAGCCAAGGCCACATCCAGGGCCTTGACTTGAATTTCTGCTGAATTTGCACGCGAGGAACACACATGCAAAAAATCACTCGACAAGAATGGTACGGTGCGCTGGTGGCCGTTTTGGTGCTGGGCGTCTTGCTGTCGCTGGCTTCGCCTTACTTTTTGAATGTGCGCAACCTGTCCAACATCTTGGCCCAGGCTTCGGTGATTGCGTTGTTGGCGGGCGGGCAAACCTTCGTCATCTTGACCGGTGGTGTGGACTTGGCGGTGGGCTCACTGACCGCGCTGGCCGGCGCTTGCGCGGGCTACATGATGATCAAGCTGGGCATTGACCCGACTTGGGCGATTGTGGCGGCGCTGGCCATTGGCGCTGCGGTGGGTGCGTTCAACGGCTACTTGGTGGCCTTCGTCGGCATCCCAGCGTTCATCGTGACCCTGGGCGGCTTGACGCTGTGGCGCGGCTTGGCGTTCGACGCCACCGGCGGCTTTGATTTGGCCGGTTTGCCAGAGCCCTTCCCCACCATTGGCTACAGCGACTTTTTGGGCTTGAGCATGCCGGTGTGGATCACCGCGGGCTACTTCGTCGTCATGGCCTACGTGCTGTCCTCGACCAAGCTGGGCCGCTATGTCTACGCCATTGGCTCCAACGAAATGGGCGCACGCCAAGTCGGCATCAACGTGCCTTGGTACAAACTGGGCGTGTATGTGGTCAGCGGCTTGTCGTGCGCGCTGGGCGCCTTGGTCTTGATGGCCCGCATGGACTCCTCCAGCGGCAAGATGGCGCAAATGTTTGAACTCGACGCCATCGCCGCGGTGATCTTGGGCGGCACCTCGCTGTTTGGCGGTCGTGGCTCCATCTGGGGCAGTTTGCTGGGCGCCATCTTGATCACCATGATCCGCAACGGCATGAACCTGTTGGAGATCTCGCAGTTCAAACAAATGATGGCCATTGGCGCCGTGGTCATCGTGGCGGTCTGGATCGACGTGCTGCGCCGCCGCCACTTGTTGCGCAAGTGATCACCAAGCCAGGGAGTTGAAGCCATGCAGCAGTTGATGGTTTTGGGCGAAGCGCTGATGGACTGCATCAGCCAAGCCGACGGCAGCCTGCGCCCGCTCAAAGGCGGTAGCCCGTACAACGCGGCCCGCGCCGCCAGTTTGCAAGGCGCGAAAGTGGGTTTTCTGAACCCCTTCTCCAGCGACGTCTTTGGCACCGCGCTCAAGCAGCAACTGCTGCAAGACCAAGTCGCCTTGGTCGCCACCGACAGCCGCTTGCCCACCTCGCTGGCCGTGGTCAACCTGCGCGGTGGTCAACCCAGCTACGGCTTTTACCGCGAAGGCATCGCCGATCGCGACTACACGCCGGCGCAAATCTTTGCGGCCTTGAGCCTGCACACGCCGGGCATCTTGCACACCGGCTCGCTGCTGTTGATTCCTCCTGAGAGCGACAAAGTGATCACGGTCTTGCAAGGCGCCAAAGCCATGGGCTGGACCCTCAGCGTGGACGTCAACATGCGCCCCAGCGTCGCCCCCGACCTGCCCGCTTACGCCGCCGCCGTGCGCCAAATCATCGGCTTGGCCGATTGGCTCAAAGCCAGCGATGAAGACCTGGAGACCTTGGGCTACACCCACTGCACACGCGCTGACGCGGCCACCATGGCGGCACAACTGCAGGCCATGGGCCCCACGCGCGTGGCCTTGACCTACGGCGCCAACGGCGCCTACCTGTCGGTGGATGGGCGCAGCGCTGAAGCCGACGTGCCGCCCGTCACGTTGGTCGACACCGTCGGCGCAGGCGACACCTTTTGGGGCAACACCCTGGCGCTGTGGGCGAACAGCGACGCCGCATCAGCCCGGGACGCCGTCACCACCACCTTGCGCCACGCCATGTACGCCGCTGCCATCAACTGCAGCCGACAAGGCTGCCAACCGCCGACCCGGGCCGAAGTCTTGGCGGCGCTGCAGGCCTGAAACAACGCGGCGATTCGCGCGCCATCTTTGGCGCGCCCACAAGCGCACAGTCAGTGGAAGTCGCGTGAGCGGTGCGCCAACGCACCCAGCCAGTCGCTGCGGTCTTCCAAGCGTTTGGCGATCAGGTGCGCGACTTGGCCCCCGGTGTCGAGGTCGCGTTGCCACACGCCGTAAACCGCCAACAAGCGGGCGTGAAACACGGCTTCGCGAAACCGCGCTTTGACGTCGCGCCACACCACCACATTGACCGAGCCGGTTTCGTCCTCCAAGGTGATGAAAACCACCCCCTTGGCCGTGCCCGGTTGCTGGCGCACGGTGACCAGCCCGCAAACACGCGCCAAACGCCCATTGGGCAAGTCGTTCAAGGCCTGCGCACAGAGCATGTTTTGCGCGCTCAATCGCTCGCGCAAAAACCCCACCGGGTGACCACGCAGGCTCAGGCCTGTGGCGGCGTGGTCCATGAACACGGTCTCAACGTCGTCTGGCGCTTGCCAGTCCCAGTCCATCGCGTCGACCACCTGACCGTTGAGCAGCGGTGTGTCGGCACGCCAAGCGCTGGCTTCCCACACCTGTTGTCGGCGGTGCCCCGCCAGGCTGCCCATGGCGTCGGCTTGTGACAAGGCGTTCAGGTCTTTGGCGCTCAGCTGGGCGCGTGTCGCCAAGTCTTCGACATCGACAAAAGGCGCTTGCGCGCGCGCCTGGACCACGCGCTGGGCCGCCACGCTCGACAAGCCGCGCACGCGGTTCAGCCCCAAGCGCACCTCGCGCAAGCGTGCGCCGCACAAGCTGCTTTGCGCCTCGCTGTGCAGCACGTCCACTGGCCACACGCGCACGCCATGGCGCACCGCGTCTTGCACCAACTGCGAGGGCGAATAAAAGCCCAGCGGTTGGCTGTTGAGCAAGGCGGCCAAAAAACACGCGGGTTCGTGGCACTTCATCCACGCGCTGGCATAGACCAACAGCGCAAAGCTGGCCGCGTGGCTTTCGGGAAAGCCGTACTCACCAAAGCCTTGGATTTGCGCAATGATTTGCTCGGCAAAAGCCACCGTGTAACCACGCGAAACCATGCCCGCCATGATGCGTTCTTGGAAGCGGTGCACATCGCCCTTGCGTGTCCACGCGGCCATGGAACGGCGCAACTGGTCGGCCTCTTCGGCGCTGAAGCCTGCGGCCAGCATCGCCACTTGCATGACTTGCTCTTGAAACACCGGCACACCCAGCGTGCGCCCCAAGGCTTGCTCCAAGGCCGCGCTGGGGTAGGTCACCGGCTCCAAGCCGTGGCGTCGCCGCAAGTAGGGGTGCACCATGCCGCCTTGGATGGGCCCTGGCCGCACGATGGCGACCTGCACCACCAAGTCGTAAAAGCAACGCGGCTGCAAGCGCGGCAACATGTTCATTTGCGCGCGGCTCTCGACTTGGAACACGCCCACCGAATCGGCCTGACACAAGCGCTCGTAAGTCTGCGGGTCTTCGGCTGGGATGTCTTGCAACACCACCGTGCGGCCATGGCGTTGCCCCATGAAGTCCAGCGCACGGCGAATCGCACTCAACATGCCCAGTGCCAAAACGTCGACCTTGAGCAAGCCCACGGCATCCAAATCGTCTTTGTCCCACTGGATCAAGCTGCGCTCCGGCATGCGCGCGTTCTCCACCGGCACCAAGCGCGTCAAGCGGTCTTGCGTCAAGACAAAGCCCCCGACGTGTTGGCCCAAGTGGCGTGGAAAACGCATCAGCGCCGCCGACAGGGCCAGCCACCAACGCCATTGCGTGGTGATGGTTTCGCCGCTGCGGCCCAGGCGCGCCAAAGCCTCTTGCAAGGCCTGCTCACGCAAGTCGCGGCTGTACATGCCGGGGTGAGATTGGGCCACCGCCGCGATCAACTCGGTCTCGACCCCCAAGGCTTTGCCCACATCGCGCAAGGCGCTGCGCGGCCGGTAACTGATCACCGTGGCGGCCAAGGCAGCGCGCTCACGACCGTATTTGCCGTAGATGTATTGGATGACCTCCTCACGGCGTTGGTGCTCGAAGTCCACGTCGATGTCTGGCGGCTCGCGCCGCGCAC
>JALRFN010000146.1 GCA_023268425.1 Burkholderiaceae bacterium
AAAGTCGCTGCGCTCGATTTCGCGCAGCAGATGGCGGTAAATGTTGGCCATCATCAATCCTGGCTTTTGCGCACGCCGGTCGGCGTCGGGCAGCAAACGGTAGGCCTCGTCATAGAGGGCGTGCGCGCGCTGGGCTTGCGCAGCCATGAGCTGTTTGAACGCCGGGGAATCTTTGCGCTGCAAAATTTCGGCTGCGGGCACCCCATGGGCTTGCAAGGCGCTGATGGGCAGGTAGATGCGGCCGCGCAAAGCGTCCTCGCCGACATCGCGGATGATGTTGGTGAGTTGGAACGCTTGGCCAAGGGTGTGGGCATAGGCCGTGGTTTCGGCTTGGGTTTGTCCAAAGATGCGCGCTGCCACTTCACCGACCACGCCGGCGACCAAGTGGCAATATTGCTTCAGCGCCGCTTCGTCCAGGTAGCGGCTTTGGTTGAGGTCCATGCGACAACCCTCAATCACCGACAACAAGGGCGCAGCGGTGATGGCAAAGGCGGCGAGGTGCGGCTGCAGCGCTTGGGTCACGGGGTGACTGGGATCGCCTTGGAACAGGCGCAGGACTTCTTGTTCCCACCAGGCCAGTTTGGTGTGCGCGATGTGTGGGTCGTGCACCTCGTCGACCACATCGTCAACCTCGCGGCAAAAGGCATAAAACGCCGTGATGGCCGCCCGCTTGTCGGGTGGCAAAAACAAAAAGGCGTAGTAAAAGCTGCTGCCCGAAGAGGCCGCTTTGTTTTGAACGTAGGCTTGTGGCGTCATGTGCCGCTGGATTGTGCCGCGATTTTCGACGCGGCGCGGCGCATGAACATGGTGTAGAGCAGCGGCACCACGAACAAGGTCAGCAGGGTGGAGACCGCCAGGCCCCAAACGATGCTGGCCGCAACAGGGCCCCACAGCAAGCTTTTGCCTCCCAAACCAAAGGCCAAAGAGCCCAAGCCACCGATGGTGGTGGTGGTGGTGATCAAGATGGGCACGACGCGACGCCGTGACGCCCACATGGTCGCGTGCATCAGTCCGAGGCCTTCACGCAAGCGGGCATTGGCCGCGTCAATCAAGACGATGGCAGAGTTCACCGCAATGCCAGTCAGCGCAATCACCCCGTACAAGGTGTAGAGCGACAAGGGGTTGCCGGAGAGCGCCAAGCCAAAGGCCACGCCCGTGAAGGCCAGCGGCACCGTGACCAGAATCATCAACGGTTGCCAGTAACTGGAAAACTGGGCGGCCAAAATCAGGTAAATCAGGCCCACACCCAGCAGGAACAGGCTTTTCATGGCATCCAGGCTTTCTTCGATGTCTTCCAGCTCGCCCGAAAAGTCCAGGCTCACGCCAGGGTGTTCGACGGCGATGGACTGCCAGCGTTCACGCACTTGAGCGTTTGCTTGCGTGGTGTCGATTTTGTCCTTGTCCAAATCGGCTGAAACGGTGATGGTGCGTTGCAGGTTGTAGTGCCGAATCGACAAGCGGGTCGGAGCGGTCTCGGCATGTACCAAGTGGCCCAATCGCACTTCGGCGCCGTTGGGCAAGGCCACGGTTTGGTCCAGCAAAGCGTTGAGGTCCGGCACGGCTTGGCTGGTGTCGCGAGCGACCACGCGCAACTCGATTTTGTCGCTGGCTTCGCGTGTGAAGGCCACCGTTTCGCCGTCGGTGAACAAACGAACCCAGCGCGCCACCGTGGCCGCGTTCAAACCCGTCTCGGCCAGCGCTTGCGCATCGGGCACCAAGCGCAGTTGAGGCCGTCCAGGGAGGTTGTCGTCTTGCACATCGCGTGTGCCCGCGATGTCGCGAACAATGGCTTGCAGTGCGGCGCTGGCCGCTTCCAGTTGGGTGAAATCTTCGCCGCGCACCTTGATGTTGATGGGCTTGCCTGCCGGCGGTCCGCCTGAAAGAATCGTGAAACTGGGGCTCCAACCATCGGCCATGGCGGTGATGTCGACGCGCATGGCATCAACCACCTCGGTGATTTCCCGCGCTTGCCCTTGGCGCGGGTTCAGCGACACAAAAACCTGCCCGTAGTTGTCGCCATACAGGGGTTCGGTGTCGGTGAACTTCACGCCTGCGTAGCTGATGACGGCGCGCGCTTCTTGGTCTTTGCCGATGCCACGCAGGCGCTCACGCACCGCTTGCTCGACCTTTTGCGTCATGTGCAAGGTGTCTTCCAGCGCGGCGTTGGTGGGCATATCCACGTTGACGTAAAACATGCGGATGGGGTCAAACGCAAAAAACTGCACCCGCACCAAGCCCGTGGCGACCATGGCACCGGCGCCCGCCATGCACAGCACTGCCGTCAACAAGAAACGCTTGGGGCGGCGCAGCATGTAGGCCAGGGCGCGACCGTAGCCGCTGCGGATGCGGCGGTTGAAGCGCTCGTGCCAAGACATTTGCGTGTGAGGACGCAAACCGATGGCACTCATGTGCACCGGCATCATCCAAAACGCCTCGATCAGTGATATCGCCAGCGCCAGCGTCACCACAAAGGGGATGACGAACATGAACTTGCCGACGATGCCTGGCAGCAACATCAAGGGCAAGAAGGCCGCCATGGTTGTCGCCACCGAGGCCACGATGGGGGCCCCGACTTCACGAAAGGCCTCCACCGAGGCTTGCAGGACAGCCTCGCCGCGCATCACGCGGTAATAAATCGCTTCGGCCATGACCACCGCGTCGTCCACCAACATGCCCAGGGCAATCACCACGCCCAACAACACGCTGACGTTGACGGTGAAGTCCAGTGCGTTCAGGACAGCGAATGAGGCCAGCATGGAAAAGGGGATGCCCAGCGTGATCAGTAGCGCCACACGCCAGCCCACAAACAACCAAGACACGGCCAAGACGAGCAATGCGCCATACAAGGCATTGGTCTGCATGACATTGATGGCGCTGCGCGTGGGGATGGTTTGGTCGTCACTGAGTTGCACGCGGATGCCCGCGCGTGCGTGTGCTTCGGCGTGGGTGTCGATGTAATCGCGGATGCGCTGCACCAGGTTCAAGGTGTTGACCCCGGCCTTTTTGGTCACGGCCAAATTGACGGCGGGACGGCCATCGGTGCTGGCCAACTGGCTGGGGCGCGAGCGCGCTTGTTCGACGCGCGCCACGTCGCGCAGCCGTGTGCCCAGGGTTTGTCCTTGGCGCACCATGGGTACTTCGGCAAGGCCTTCAGCGTCCGTGCGAATGCCCTGCACATTGATCGACCAGGCACCTTGCTCGGTGCGAATGCTGCCTGCCGCTGTGTCTTTCCACCACAAGCGCAGGCTGTCAGCCACATCGCTGATGCTCAGCCCACGCGCACGCAAGGCGTTGGGGTCGACTTGCACGCGCAGCTCGGGCTCGCGCAGGCCAGAGGAAAAAATCTGGTCTACATCTTTGAATGCCTCGATGTCATCGCGCACCCGTTTGGCGGCGACGCGCAAGGACTCGTCGTCTGCCTGGCCGGTCACCGTGACTTGTGCCGTGGGGAAGCCGTTGGAGGTGGTGATTTCGATGATGCGCGGTTCTTTGGCGTCGTCGGGTAACTCGGTGTTGGCCTTGTTCTGGATCTCGCGCCGCAAATCGTTGATGCGCTTGTCAAACTCACGCTCGCCCAAATCTTGAAAGCGCACCAAGATGCTGGAGACGTTCTCTTTGGAGTTGGAGCTGACAAAGCGCACATCGCGCACCCCATCAATCGCGTCCTCCAAAGGGTTGGTGACCAAGCGCTCGATTTGCTCGGAGCTCGCCCCAGGGTAGACCGTGGTGATGTTGACCCAGTTGAAGTTGATCTCAGGGTCTTGCTCGCGGGGCATGCTCGCGTAGCTGAGCATGCCCAGGGCCACCACCACCACGAAAGCGATGTTGGCCAGTGGGTGGTTGCGCAGCAGTTTGGCGTAGAAGGACATGGTGTTCAGGGTTGCTTGGGCGTTGCGGTCACGGCGTCACCGTCTTGCAAGCGCTGTTGACCTTGCGTCACGACGATGGTTTCAGGGGGCAAGTCCACCGCCACGGCCTGCCCCTCTTGCGCACTGTGCAGGGCATGAAAGCGTGCCACTTGCTGTTGCACCACAAACACCCCAAGTTGCCCTTGGCGGCGCACCAGCGCTTCGGCGGGTAGGTGCGCAGCAGCGCTTTGCCAGCGCAGCCGACCACTGCGGCCTGGCGGCACATCAGCAGGCATGTTCACGCGCAAGGCCAGCGTGCGTGTTTGCGCATCCATGGCACTGGCGACCCGCAGTTGTCGGGGCTGAAGCGTCACGCGCTGGTTGGCGCTCTCCCAAGTGGCGCTGGGCGCTTGGCGCAGGTCTTGTGCCTGCGCACTGCTCAATTGGGCGTGCAACTGCACGCCTTGGCTTTCCGCCAGGGTGAATATATAGCAGTGATGGGGCCTTCGGGTTCAGGTAAGTCTACTTTAATGAATATTTTGGGGCTACTAGATCGGGCGAATTCGGGCGATTACCTATTGGATGGTATTAACGCCTCTGCGCTGGGCGAGGCGGAACGTACG
>JALRFN010000175.1 GCA_023268425.1 Burkholderiaceae bacterium
GGCGCGGTCAAGGTGTGTGATGACCTCTCCAAGCTGGCGACGGTGATTGGCTGCCCTGAGCCAACGCTGGCCCAATGCACGCGGCCCATGATTTCGCACAGGGGCGCGTATTCGTAATTGCTCAAGCCCTCGGGTGCGCGCTCGGAGTGCGGCAAAAACAAGTTCCACAAGCCCTGCGCCTGAGCCAGCGCCTTCAAGCGCTCCACCGTGGGGGTGCGCGTCCAGCCATGGGCCGGGTCCCAAGCCTGGGCGGCGCTTTCTTGCTCAACCTGGTGTTCGTTGGGGTAGACGTGTTCGGCCATGAAGGCCATCAGGCGCTCACGCAACGCCGCCGTGCGCGGGGGGTCGGTGA
Organism: Burkholderiaceae bacterium; assembly: GCA_023268425.1. Taxonomy (GTDB): domain Bacteria; phylum Pseudomonadota; class Gammaproteobacteria; order Burkholderiales; family Burkholderiaceae_C; genus RS62. Next base: position 353 of record JALRFN010000175.1, read on the forward strand.
AGGGCGTGAATGCTTGGGCATCGAACTGGGACGTTTGGGCGGTGTGGGTCATCGGGAGGTCCTTTCACTCAATCTGTTTCTGTGGGCGTGGTTTTGGGGCGCAAGCTCACAAGGCTTGCGCCAGTTGCCAACCCAGCGCGGCGGTTGGGCCAGCCATGCGCGCGGTTTCCATGGCTTGAGGGTGTGAGGCCACGCCTTGCGACACGCGCTGCGCAATGCCTTGGAAAATCGCGGCCAAGCGGAAGCAGTTGAAGGCCAAATAAAACGGCCAATCGGCCTCAATTTGGGCCAGATCGCTGCGCCCTGCGGCCAAGCAATACGCAGCCACCATCTCGGTCTCGCTGGGGATGCCCAAGGCCGCCAAGTCCATACCCGCCATGCCGCGCAACACGCCTTGCGGGTTGTGCCACGCCAAGGCGTGGTAAGCCAAATCAGACAGCGGGTGGCCAAGCGTGGACAACTCCCAGTCCAAGACCGCCGCCACCGTGCTGCCGCCAGAGGCGAACATCAGGTTTTCAAGACGATAGTCACCATGCACCAAACAGGTGTCCTCGTCGCGGCGTGCGGCCTCCGGGATGTGCTGCGGCAACCACGCCATCAAATGCTCCATCGCCGGCAGGGTCTCGGTTTGAGTCGCCCTGTACTGTTTGATCCAGCGGCCGATCAAGCGTTCGAAGTAGCCCCCGGCGCGACCAAAATCAGCCAAGCCTTTGGCCTGCCAATCCACGCGGTGCAGCTGCGCCAGGGTTTGCACCGCGCTGCGGTGCATGGCCCCACGCTGGGCCGGCGTTTTGTCCGGCATGGCCACGTCGCGCACGATCTCGCCCTCGACAAAGGCCATCACATAAAACGCCACGCCCAAGACCGACTCGTCTTCACACAGTGCCACCACCTGCGGCACCGCCACAGGGGTGTCCGCCAGTGCCCGCAACACCTTCACCTCGCGCTCAATCGCGTGCGCCGAGGGCAACAACTCGGCCACCGGTGCGGGCTTGGCGCGCAACACCCAGGCGTCGTGGCCGCAACGCAGCATCCACGTCGGGTTGGACTGTCCCGCAGGCAAGCGCTGCGCCGTCAGCTCGTCCAAGGCGCCCAGGCCTGGACAATGCGGACGCAACCACGCGTGCAAAGCCGGGAGGTTGAGGGGGTCGCTTGCTGACGCCATGCTGGTAAACCTTGATGTTTAATGGGTCGGATTGTCCGACAATTATGATTTCAAGCAGTCGCACGGGCGCCACCCGTGATAACCCTGAGGGCGATTTGGCGACAATAGGCGGCGCACCACACCTCAGCCCATGCAGATCGACAAACTCCAACTCGCCCCCGCTTACCGCGTCATCTCCACCGATTTGCGGCGGCGCATCTTCGACCACAGCTTGGCCCAAGGGCAGGCACTGCCCACCGAGGCCGAGTTGGCCGAGCGCTTCGGCGTGCATCGCTCCACCGTGCGCGAGGGCTTGCGTCAACTGGAACAAGAAGGCTTGCTGCGCCGTGACGGCAAAAAGTTGGTGGTCTCGATGCCGCGCCAATCCGACATGGCCAAAGCCGCTGAAGGTGCCCTGCGCCTGCGCCAAGTCACCTTTCGGGATGTTTGGCAAGTCGCCTCCTCGCTGGAGCCACTGTGCGCGCGCTTGGCCGCAACGTCGGCCAGCGAAGACGAGCTCGAAGCCATGGAGCTCAACCTCGCGCGCACACAGCAAATCGTCAGCCACGGGGACTCGCCGGTCAGCGTCGACTTGGAGTTTCAGAACCTCGTCGCCAGCGCCACCCACAACCCCGCCCTGTTGCTGGCGCGGGGCCCGGTGAGCCTGTTGATGCGTGCCGGCTACGCCGCGATTGCGCCGGCCTTGCCACAGTCGGGGGCGCGACTGCTGAGCGTGCACCAGCAAGTCCTCACCGCCTTGCGCCGCCGCGACCCACAGGCCGCAGAAGCGGCCATGGCCAAACACATGCAAGACTACAAGCGCGGCTGTGAAGTCGCCGGATTGGACATGGATCAGCCCATTCCGCCCGCGACCTGAACGCCGCTGCCCAGGCACCGCGACCCGCCGGCCTAAGCTGGACACCTGATCCGGCCGTCCAAGATGCTGGCCCTCAGGTCTTGGCCTCCAGCCCACGACGCAGGCCACGCTTGTCCCAACCAGGCCAAGCGCAAGCGGCACTGACGCGCACTTGACTCGCCGCTAGGGTTTTCCCGATTTGCAGGCCTTCGGGCCTTGGGCACCATTTCAGTCCGACAATCCAACCATCGGAACTTTTGGAATGCGTGCTCAACACCGCTGGTCTCAGCAAGTCATCGTCACGATTTTGTTCGTCGCCTTGTTCGTGGCCTTGGCGGTGGCCCTGCCGGGCTTTCGCAGCGTGGACAACTTGTTGACGCTGGTACAAAACGTGTCGATCTTGGGCATCTTGGGCTTGGGCATGGCCTTGATCGTGATCGGGCGCGGGGTCGATTTGTCGATGATTGCTGCGCTGGCGGTCCCGCCTGCACTGGCCTTGCAACTGGTGCAAGACGGGCATGCTGTGGGCTTGTCCCTGCTGGCGGCGTTGGCGCTGACGCTGTTGTTTGGCATGCTCAACGGCTGGTTGATCGCCTTCGCCGAAATCCCACCACTGTTTGCCACACTGGCCAGCGGCCTCTTGCTGTCGGGCTTGGGACAGGCGTTTTTCTTTCAACTTGAGACGGTGCAATGGCCTGCCGACTTGGGCGCCTTGCAGTTGCTGGGGCAAGCGCGCTGGCTGGGCGTGCCCGCACCGGTGTGGATGCTGGCCCAGATGTTGGCCGCGATGGCGTTTTACCTGCGCGCCCTGACCACCGGCGCTTTCACCTACGCCATGGGCGACAACCCCTTGGCGGCGCGCACCAGCGGTGTGCCCACGCGCCCGATGGTGGTTTTGCAATACACCAGCTCGGCGCTGATCGCGGCATTTGCTGGCCTGGTGTTGGCCGCGTCGCTGGGCAGCCTGTCCACGCGCATCTTCAACACCACTTTGATTTACGACGTGATCTTGGTCGTGGTTTTGGGCGGCATTGGTTTGTCGGGTGGGCGCGGCGGTGTCGGCAACGTGCTGGTGGGCACGCTGCTGATTGGCACCTTGCTCAACGGCCTGACCATCATGGACGTGGGCTACACGGCGCAAAACCTGATCAAGGGTTTGGTGCTGTTGGTCGCGGTGATCACCGACTCGCTGCTCAACCCGCGCAACGAAGAAACCGCACAGCAAGGCGACATCTGAATTTTTACCCGTGCCTTCAGGCACATCACCCCAGGAGACATCGACATGAAAAAGACACTCATCACGCTGCTGGCCGCTGCCGGCATGGCCGCCGTGACCAGCCAGGCCTTGGCGGCAGGCAAGGGCTTGGAAGAGCCCATGCGCGGCCCCTACAAGAGCGCGCTCACGGGCAAGACCGTGGCGTTTTTGCCCGGCGCCATGGCCATGGATTTGGCACAGGGTTGGTTGGCCGGCATCAAGGCCGAGCTGGAGCCGCAAGGCGTCAAGATCGTTGTGCGTGACCCCAACTTCAACACGCAAGCAGGGGCGCAAGCCTTCACGGGTTTGATCGCCGACAAGCCAGACGTGATCATCGTGCACAACCCCGACGTGACGACTTACGCCAAGCTGATCAAGCAAGCCGAAAAAGCCGGCATCTTGATCGTGCAAATCAACATGGCCTCGATCACGCAAAGCACCGCCTACGTGGGCGTGGATTGGATCGACATGGGCGAGATGCAAGCCAATGCCGTGGTCGAGGCCTGCAAAGGCAAGTCCGGCAAAGTGGCCATCGTGCAAGGCTCGTTCACCGCCGCAGCCAGCGCTTACACCCTGAAGGGCGTGGAAAACGTCTTCGCCAAACACCCTGAGATCAAGGTCGTCTCCAACCAGTCCGCTGACTGGCAAGCCGCCAAGGCCAAAGAGATCATGCAAACCGTGCTCAAACAACACGGTGACCTGTGTGGCGTGGTTGGCTTCTGGGACGCCATGGACCAAGGCACGGCCGCAGCAGTCAAAGAAGCCGGCAAGACCGAGCAGGTGTTTGTCGCCACCTCAGGCGGCGGCGAAACCAAAGCCACATGTGACATGGTCAAGTCAGGTGCTTATGACTTGAACGTGTCGTACAACGTGCCCAACCAAGCGGCCAACCTGGCCTCGACCATCAAATACTTGCTGTCGGCAGGCGTCAAGCCCGGCCAAATCAAGGGCCAGATGTACACCACCTTGACGCCGGTGACCAAGGCCAACGCCAGCAAAGAAGGCGTTTGCTGGACCTTGGGCGGCTGAACCGCGCCCCGCCCCGCGTGAAGGCGCGGCGGCATCCGCGCCAAGCCCAGGGGGCTTGGCGCCGTTTGATTTCCTCACGCTGTTCGACATGAATGACACATTGACACGCGTCTTTTACCGCTGGTGGCCGGGTCACGTTTTGGGCGAGTTGCTGTCCAAGCGCTGGATGGAGACCGCCATCCCCATGCTGGTGTTGCTCATCGTCGCCTGGGCTTTGGGCCAAGCCATCCCCGGCTTTTTAGACCCCTCGCAATTGAGCGCCACGGGCCGCCAAGCCGGCGAATTGGGCTTTTTGGTCTTGGGCATGGCCCTGGTCATGATTGGCGGCGGTGTGGACTTGTCGATTGGCTCCATCTTCGCCTTGACCAACTTCACCGCGCTGTTGCTGATGCACGAGCTCGAGTGGGCCGTGCCTGCTGCGGTGCTGGCCACGGTGCTGTTGGGCATGGCCTTGGGTGCCATCAACGGGGTCTTGGTGGGTTACCTGCGTTTGCGCGCCTTCTTGACCACCTTGATCACCCTGATCATTTTTCGCGCCGCGTATGAGTTTTTGAACGCCGACCACGCCACGGCCATCGCCAGCGTCTTGCCCGAATCTGAGGTGTGGGAGTTTTTGGGCATCGGGCACTGGATGGACGTGCCCGTGGTCTTGTGGGTGTTTGCCGTGGTGGCGCTGGCCGGGCACATCATGTTGACCCGCCTCAAGCTGGGCTGGCACATCATGGCCATCGGCGGTTCGCGGCGCGCGGCACACAACGCAGGCATCGCGGTGCGGCGCACCGTGGCGCTGACTTACGTGGCCTCTGGCGGCTTGACCGCGCTGGGCTCAGTGTTTTTCGCCTCGCGCCTGGCCACCGTGGGCGGCGACATTGGTCAGGGTTTGGAGGTGACGATCTTGACCGCTGCGGTGCTGGGCGGCATTGGCTTGGGCGGCGGGCGCGGCTCGGTGACCAAGGCCGTTGTGGGTTTGTTGATCGTCTTGTTGCTGACCAATGGCTTGACCATCTTGACCCCCTCAGGTGGGGTCAACCGATTGGTGCTGGCGGTCATTTTATTGCTGGCTGCGGCCGTCGACGTGCGTTGGGTCAAAAACCGCCACCGCATCGTCAGCAGCGTTTATGTGGCGCCCGACTACATCGCCTTGCCCACACCCGCCGACTGCCGCCCCGCGCCGGGCAACGTCTGGGCCACCAACGACCGCTTGCGCAGCGTCGAGGTGATTGGCCTGGGCGAGGTTGAGGGTCCCGAGGACGTGATCTTGGACCGCCACGACAACCTCTATAGCGGCTCACGCCACGGGCACATCATGCGTTTCTTGGCACCAGACCACAAACGGGTGGAGGTCTTTGCGCACATCGGTGGCCAGCCCCTGGGCATGGCCTTTGACCGCCAAGACAACCTGGTGGTCTGTGTCGGCGGCATGGGTTTGTACATGGTCACGCCGCAACGCGAGGTCATCAAACTCACCGACGAGACGCGACGCAGTTGGCGCAGCGTCAACGACGACAGCCGTTTGCGTCTGGCCGACGACTTGGACATTGCCGATGACGGGCGCATCTTCTTTTCTGAGGCGACGCGGCGCTACGAGATGAGCGAATACGCGGTCGACGCGCTGGAGTCGCGTCCCAGTGGGCGCATCCTTTGCTACGACCCACGCGACGGCTCCACGCGCACGGTGATCGACCGCTTGCGCTTTCCCAATGGCATCAGCATGGTCGCCGACGGCGAGAGCTTTTTGTTCGCGCAAACCTCGGCCGCCAGCGTGTCACGCTACTGGTTTGCTGGCCCCAAGAAAGGGCGCATCGAGCCCGTGCTCACCGGCCTGCCCGGCTACCCCGACAACATCAACCTGGCCTCCGACGGCAACTACTGGCTGGCCTTGGTGGGCATGCGGGGGCCGGCACTGGACTTGGCCATGGCGATGCCGGGTTTCCGTAAGCGCATGACCCGCCAATTGCCGTTTGACGAGTGGATGTTCCCCAACATCAACAACGGCTGCGTGCTCAAGTTCAACCTCCAAGGCGAGGTCTTGGAAACCCTTTGGGACGCTGGCGGCGTCAACCACCCCATGATCACGTCCATGCGCGAGCACAAGGGCAGCTTGTACTTGGGCGGCTTGTCCAACAACCGCATCGGCCGCCTGAAATTGCCCGCCGATCAAGCGCGCAGCGACTTCATTCACTTTGACCAACGCTGGGCGCGCGGAGGTGCCGCATGATGAGCACATGGCGTCTTTGGCGCGACCGCCTGCTGGGGCGTGGCACCGCCGCTTGCACCGTGCCAGTGTTTGACGGACCGCTGCTGCCCAATCAAGCCTTGGAGAACGCGGCTTGCGTGCACCAAGGCCAAGCGCTTTGGGACATGGTCAGCGACGGCGAACGGCTGTGGCTGGCCGACGGCGACGCCTTGCAAAGTTTGAATGACCAGGGCCTTGTCCAAACCTGCGTGCAAGCGCCAGGACGCATCACCGCGCTGGCCTGCTTTGCGGGTGGCGTGGCCTATGCGGTCGACGGGCAGCACATCGGGGTGCATGGCGGCACGCACGACGGGCGCTGGTGGTCCGCACCCTCAGGACAAGGCTGGCACAGCATCAACGCCCTGACCGAACACCAAGGGCAACTGGTGTTCAGTGAAGGCAGCCAAGCGCATGCGGTGTCGCAATGGCGTGAAGACCTGATGGCCTTGGGCGCCTCGGGCCGCGTGTGGCAGCTCGACCCACAAACGGGTGAGGCGC
>JALRFN010000203.1 GCA_023268425.1 Burkholderiaceae bacterium
CGGGCCAGTTCCACCTCCTTGCGCACACCGTAGGGCAGGCCCGCCACCAGCGTGTCGCGGTAGTGCTGTAAATCCAACAAGTCGATGACTTGCTCCACCCGCTCCCGGCCTTTGATTTCGGCTTGGCGCGCTGCGGGCGTGAACAACAGTTCCTGCAAAAAGTTGGTTTGCTTGTGGGTGTGGCGGCCAATCAGCAGGTTTTGCAACACGCTGGCGTGTTCAAACAATTCGATGTTTTGAAAAGTGCGCGCAATGCCCAGTTTGGCCACGCTGTGCGCGGCTTGTTGGGTCAGCGTCAAGGGCTTGCCGCCGCCGTAGTAAATCAACTCGCCTTGCGTCGGGTTGTAAATGCGGCTGATGATGTTGAACACGGTGGTCTTGCCCGCGCCGTTGGGGCCAATCAGCGTGAACACCTCGCCGCGGCGCACATCAAAGCTCACGTCATTGACCGCCAACACGCCGCCGAAGCGCACACTCAAATGTCGCGCCGACAGCAAGACGTCGGACTCGGGTGGGTTACTTGTGGTCATGCTGGTCACTTCAGTCGGTCCGATTTTTGGAAGCTCTTTTGGCGCTGGAACATGCCGGCGCGGTACATGGGGAAGAGCTGCAAATAGGTGCGAATCTTGACCCAGCGGCCGTACAAGCCCAGCGGTTCATACAACACAAACAACACCAAAATGACGCCGTAAACCGTGATCGTCAGTCCGGGCGACTCGCCAACGGCGCTGGGCAAATAGTCTTTGCCCAAGGCGATCAAAGAGGGCATGGTGATCAAAAAGATCGCGCCCAAATAGGCCCCGTGCACCGAACCCAAGCCCCCAATCACCACCAACAACAACAAGTCGATGGACTGCACGATGCCAAATTGCTCAGGGGTCAAAAACATGATCTTGTGCGCATACAGCGCGCCGCCCAAGCCCGTGAGCGCTGCCGAAATCGCAAAGGCCAGCGTCTTGTAGCGGGCCAAGGCAATGCCCATGCTTTGGGCCGAGATTTCCGAGTCGCGAATCGCCACAAAGGCCCGGCCTGTGGGCGAGCGCAGCAAGTTGACGATGCCCAAAGTCACCGCGACGGCCAACACCAAACACAAGAAGAAATACGACGTGGCGTCTGACAGTTCAAAGCCAAACAACTGCGGCGCGTTGACGAACAAGCCGGCGTTGCCCGCAGTGACCGACTCCCAGCGCGCAAAGACCTCCTCCAAGATGATGCCCAGCGCCAAGGTGGCCATGCCCAGGAACACCCCACGCACGCGCAGCGCCGGGATGGCGACCACCACCCCAATCGCCGCAGAGATGCCCATGGCCATCAACAAGGCCAGTGGCAGCGGCCAACCGGCATTGATGCACACGGCCTCTGCGTAGGCGCCGACACCCAAAAACGCCGCGTGGCCCAGCGAAAACTGCCCGGTGAAACCGGCCAGCAGCATCATGCCCAAACCGACGATGCCGTAAATCAACACGAACGTGAGTTGGGCCAACCAATACTCGTCCAGCAGCCAAGGCGACAAGACCAAAAACACCATCAACAGCGTGTACCAAAACACATGGCCGCCGTGCTTGGCCAGGCGAATGTCTTGGTCGTACTCAGTTTTGAAAATGAAACGCATGGTCGCGGGTCCTCACACTTTCTTGGCCATGCGTTCGCCGAACAAGCCGCTGGGCTTGATGGCCAACATGATCAACACCACGATGTAGGGCACGGCGTCTTTGAAGCCCTCTTCCAGATAAAAGCCCGCCATGGACTCGGTCACGCCGATGATGACGCCGCCCACGATGGCACCTGGCAAACTGGTGAAACCACCCACCACCGCAGCGGGAAAGGCCTTGAGGCCAATGAAGCCCATGTTGGCGTGCACAAAGGTGATCGGTGCGACCAGCAAGCCCGCAATCGTCGCCACCGCTGCGGCCAAGCCCCAGACCAAGCCGTTGATGCGGCGCACCGGAATGCCCATGTAGTAGGCGGCCAGTTGGTTTTGCGAGGAGGCCTGCATGGCAATGCCCAGCTTCGAATAACGAAACATCGCGTAGAGCAGGCCGCTCAAGGCGGCGGTGGCCACAATCACCACCAACTGTTCGGCCGCAATCACCACGCCGCCCAGGCGCAAGACCTTGCCCGCGTAGGGCACCGCCAGCGTGTGGGTTTCGGTGCCAATCACCGGAATCATGGTGATCACACCGCGCAGGATGTAGGCCACGCCAATGGTCAGCATGATGATGGAAAACACCGGTTGACCCAAGATGGGGCGCACCACTGCACGCTCCAAGCCAATGCCCACGGCGGTCATGACCACCACAGTGCCAATCGCGGCCGCCCAAAACGGCAGGCCCATGGCCGACATGGCGATGAAGCCACCAAAGGCCCCCAGCATCATCAAATCGCCTTGCGCAAAGCTCACCGTTTCGGTGGCTTTGTAAATAAGCACAAAACCCAACGCAATCAGGCCGTAAATACAACCTTGCGCTGTGCCACTGACCAACAACTGCAGCAGTTCCAAATGGGCCTCCTTGGGGGACTCGTTTGACACATTCACTAAAAGTGAACGCGCGTTCGATGGCTGTCAGCATATGGTCAGCCAGGTGAATGGCGACATGGGTGGAAACCCTGCAAGACCCTCGTTTTTGTCACCCTGGTGTCAGTCGGAAAGCCACGCCATGCACGACAAATGAGCCATGAAGCACACACACATCCGCATCGCCTCTGGCCTGGGGTTTTATGGCGACAGCGCGCTGCCCATTCGCGACAGCATCGCGCGTGGCGAGGTCGACTTTGTGGTCAGTGACCACCTGGCCGAACTGACCTTGGCCATCGTTCAAAAAGACCGCCAGCGTGACCCCACGCAGGGCTACACCAAAGACATCTTGACGCTTCTGGGCAGCTTGTGGCCGCTGATGCAAGCCAAGGGCGTGCGCTTGGTGTGCAACGCGGGCGGGCTGAACCCACAAGGCGCGGGCGAGGCCTTGCGCACCTTGTTTGAGGCCAAAGGCTGGTCGGCACGCATCGCCGTGGTCAGCGGCGACGACGTCTTGCCCGCCCTGCAAGCACGGCCGCAAGACTTTGCGCACCTGCTGGACGGCCAGGCCCTGGGCGACATCGCGCAGCGCATGGTCTTTGCCAACGCCTACATGGGCGCGGGGCCAATCGTCGAGGCTTTGGACGGCGGGGCGGACATCGTGGTCACGGGGCGCGTGGCCGACGCGGCCTTGTTTTTGGCACCCGCCATCCACGCCCTGGGTTGGAAGCACCCTGGCGAGGCTGACTTCACCGACAGTGACTGGAACCGCTATGCGCAAGGCCTGTTGATGGGGCACTTGATGGAGTGCTCTGGCCAAGGGGCGGGTGGCAACTTTGGCGCGCAGGCCCAGTGGCGACAAATCCCAGACTTGGCGCACACCGGTTACCCGATTGGCGAGATCCACGCCGATGGCCGCTTCTTGATCACCAAGGCCCCGGGCACCGGGGGGCGGGTGAACTTCGACACCGTGCGTCAGCAAATGCTTTACGAGGTGCACAACCCACACGCTTACCTGTCGCCCGACGTCAGCCTGGACATGGGCACCGTACAGTTTCAAGACGAAGGCAACGACCGGGTCTGGGTCAGTGGGGCCACGGGCTCGCCGCCACCGCCAACGCTCAAAGTGGTGGGTGGTTATGCCGACGGTTTCAAGTCCGAGACCACTTGGGGTTTCAGTTGGCCCGACGCCTGGGACCGCGCGCAGCAGTTTGTGCACACCATCCGCACGCAACTGGCCGAGCAAGGCGTTGTTCACGACGAATTGTTTGTTGAGCACCCCGGCTTGAACTCGGCGCATGGCGCCTTGTCGCCCATGCCAGAGGCAGAGGTCTTGAACGAACTCAACGAGGTCTGGACACGTGTGGTCATGCGCACGCCCGATAAGCGCGCCGCAGCCGCGTTTGGGCGCTTGCTGCCTTGGCAGGGTTTGAGTGGCCCGGCCTACACCTGCGGCATACAGGGTTTGAACTCGGTCAGCCAATTGCTGGGCATTTGGCCGACCTTGATCGCGCGTGAAGCGGTGCAGCCGCGCATCGATTGGGTGGAGGTGAAGGCATGAACGCCAACAACATCAAGGTGCCGCTGGTCAAAGTGGCCCACGCACGCAGCGGTGACAAGGCCGACTGGGTGGATTTCGGCCTGTTCGCTTGGAACCAAGCAGGCTACGACTTGTTGGTGCGCGAAGTGAGCGCCGAAAAAGTCCAAGCACACTTCGCGCCCTGGCTTCCCGGGCAAGTGGACATTTGGTTTTTGCCCAACATCTTGGCGGTCAAGATCGTTTTGCGTGGTGCCTTGCAAGGTTGTGGCGCGCGCAACCTGCGCCTGGACAACTTGGGCAAGTCCATGGCCGCTGCCTTGCTGCGCATGACCATCGAGGCCGCGCCCGATGAGGTGCAAGCGGCCACGCAAAACAAAGTGGGGTGGTGGCCAGAGGACCAAGCGGCATGAGCGCCAAGGGCGTTCAGCATTGGCAGCAAGGCCCCGTTTGGGTGGTGCAAATCCAGCGGCCCGAGCGCCGCAACGCCGTCGACCGCGACACCGCCGTCGCCTTATATGAAGCCTTTGTTGCGTTTGAGCGCGAGCCCTCGGCCAGCGTTGCCGTTTTGCACGGTGCAAACGGCTACTTTTGCGCGGGCTGGGACTTGCAAAGCGGCGCAGCTTTGCAAGACCAAACACCCGCTGAACGCGCCGATTGGCTGGCGCCGCTGCAATGGCCAAAAGACGAGCGCACCGATCAAACCGCGCCCGGGCCCTTGGGCCCCATGGGCCCGACCCGCCTGCAGTTGAGCAAACCGGTGATTGCCGCCGTCAGTGGGCCTGCGGTGGCGGGCGGGCTGGAATTGGCCTGTTGGTGTGATTTGCGGGTGGTCGAAGCAAGCGCCTACTTTGGCGTGTATTGCCGCCGCTTTGGGGTGCCATTGATTGACGGTGGCACCGTGCGCCTGCCGCGCTTGATCGGTCACAGCCGGGCCATGGACATGATCTTGAGCGGGCGCAAAGTCGATGCCCAAGAAGCCTTGAGCTTTGGCTTGGCCAACCGCGTGGTGGCCGATGGTCAGGCCTTGAGCGCAGCCATCGAGTGGGCCGAGCAGTTGGCGGCGTTTCCGCAAGCGACGCTGCGCATGGACCGCGCCAGTGCCCTGCGCCAGTGGGGCCACAGCGAGGTGGACGCGATGCAACAAGAATGGGCACAAGGACGCGCCGTGGTGGGCGAAGGCGTTGACGGCGCGGTGCGCTTCAGCGCGGGCGAGGGACGTCACGGTGCAGGCGTGTAAGCTCCCCTAAACTGGAGACTCACAACGTCGGGGAGAACACCAACATGGACCACAACAAACGCGGCTGGATCACGGCATTGGCGGCGGGCGCCGCAGCGGTTTGGGGCACACGCCACGCCCACGCCGCCGCATTTCCGGGCGACGAAGCCACGCACAAAATCGTCTACCAAATCAACCACGCCGACCCCGAACACATCGAACACATCTTGAACTCGATCAGCGCGGTCTTGGGCAAATACGTTGATGACGTGTCGATTGCCATCGTCGCCTTCGGCCCCGGTATTCACCTGCTGGCGACCCAACCCGGACGCCCCATCCCCGACAACCTGCGCCAACGCGTCAAAGGCATGGCCGACAACTACGGCGTCAAGCTGATCGCCTGCGGCAACACCATGAAATCACTCAAGTGGGAGCGCAAAGACATCATCAAACAAGCCGAGATCGAACAAGTCGGCGCAGCCGCTTTGATGGAGTTGCAAGAAAAAGGCTACGCCTACATCGCGTGGTGATGGTGCCAGCGCCTGAGGCGTGGCGCGTCTTCAACCCCGACTCAGATACACCTTCACAAAGCTGGCCTTGAGCGCATCGGCGCGTGGAGATAAGCCCGCCGCGTCGCCTTGTTCGGCGGCGGTTTTGACCGTCTCCAGGTTCGCGCGAATGGCCTGAATGGCGGCGTCGTTTTCAGCGGCTTCGACCGCTGCGAGCTTGTCGCTGACGCTTGGGTACAGGGCCAAAATTTTTGCGCTGTCTTGTGCGGCTGCGGCGTCGAGCACGGTTTCCATGGCGTCGTGGAAATCGACCAAGGCGACGGCCAGCAAGGACACGCCGTTGCGCTTCAAGATGTTTTGGAACACGGGGCGGACTTGCTCCAAATTCAGGTGCGCTTGGTGCAAGTCGCCTTCGCGCACCAGGGGCTCGACTTGTTGAACCATTTGCGCGACGGCTTGCAAGTCAGCCGCCAACTGTGCGTCACCGCGCAGCGCGTGGGGTTGGTAGTGGCTGTAGCGCGTTTGAAACGCCGAGAAGGCGGGCACGAGTTGGTCGTATTGCGCGATGGCCGCTTCGCGTTTGGCTTGACCCGTCAAGAACAGCGTTTGTTTGTAGAAGCCGTTCATGTGGTTGTAGTCCGCCAAAAACTGTTTGCGCGTCAGCACGTGGCTGCCGTAGCTGCCGCCCACCACGGCCGCGAGCAACAGCGCCGCAGCGCTGAGTTTGCGCCACATGCCAGAAGCTGCGGTGGCGCCAGGGCGCAGACCCAACACGCCGTACAAGGGGCAAACACGCGAAATACCCGTCAGCAACATGACTGCGCCCGCGCCATAAGCGACCCATGACCACGGCAGCGCCAGCCAGAAGTAGCCCGCTTCAAACAAGGCGATGGCCAGCAGCAGACGGACGAATTGGTCGAGGGGGCGAACGTTTTTCATGGCGCGACGCGATTCAAATCAAAAGCGCCGATTGTGTCGGCTGTGTGCGGGCGGCGACCTGCGAAATGTCAAAGGCGCGCAAGCTGGACTCGGCCGTGAGGTCGGCGCGCTTGCGCTAAAGTTCAGCCATGCGCCTGATCGGGCGCCTTGTTTTTGCGGCGCGCCTCGGCGTCGTCGCTGGCATGACCCCGCTGTGGCCGAACCGAGGCGCTCGCCCAGCACACCAGGAACACTCACATGACGACATTGAACTCCGGCGCGCGCGCCACTGGCTTGGCGACTTTGGCTGCTGACGGCAGCGTTTTGGATACGTGGTTTCCCGCGCCCGAATTGAGCGACAGCGTGCAAGCCAGCGGCACCACGCGGCTGAGCGAAGCCGACGCTGTGGCGGCTTTGGGCGCTGACGCGGTGGCCGCCATGCAGGCCTGTGCTGTTCGCGGCACCACGGTGGTCGCGGTGCGCACCGAGATCGCCAACCTGGCGGACGGGGCTTTGGATGCCCACGACGCCTACTTGCGTCTGCACTTGCTCAGCCACCGCTTGGTGCAGCCGCACGGCGCGAACATGAACGGGATTTTTGGTTTGTTGACCAACGTGGCGTGGACCAATTACGGCCCTTGCGCCGTGGCCGATGTGCCCGCCGCACGCCTGCGGGCCCGCGCCACCGGGCGTGCGCTGGAGGTCAAAGGCGTGGACAAGTTCCCGCAGATGACCGATTACGTGATTCCCTCGGGCGTGCGCATCGCCAACGCCGACCGCGTGCGCTTGGGTGCGCACTTGGCCAGCGGCACCACGGTCATGCACGAGGGCTTTTGCAACTTCAACGCGGGCACTTTGGGCGCCAGCATGGTGGAAGGCCGCATCAGCGCGGGCGTGGTGGTTGATGACGCCAGCGACATTGGCGGTGGCGCGTCCATCATGGGCACGCTCTCTGGTGGTGGCAAAGAAGTCATTCGCGTGGGCAAGCGCTGTTTGCTGGGCGCCAATGCCGGCATTGGTATCTCCTTGGGCGACGACTGCGTGGTCAAAGCCGGTTGCTACATCACGGGCGGCAGCCGCGTGCAATTGCCCGACGGCAGCGTCGTCAAGGCC
>JALRFN010000245.1 GCA_023268425.1 Burkholderiaceae bacterium
GACCGCAACATCACCGATGGCCGCATGATGATCGTGTCCTTCTTGACGCTGGCGATTGGCAACAACCAAGGCATGGGCGACATTGAGTACGCCAAGATGATCGACTTTTACATGCCGCCACGTGCCATCCAGTTGTTTGACGGCCCGGCCAAAGACATCAGCGATTTGTGGCGCATCTTGGGTCGTCCGGTGCAAGACGGCGGCTACATCGCCGGCACCATCATCAAACCCAAATTGGGCTTGCGTCCCGAGCCCTTTGCCAAAGCTGCTTATGAGTTTTGGTTGGGCGGCGACTTCATCAAAAACGATGAACCTCAGGGTAACCAAGTCTTTGCGCCCATGAAGCAAACCATTCCGCTGGTGGTTGATGCCATGAAGCGCGCCATGGACGAAACCGGTGAAGCCAAGCTGTTCTCGGCCAACATCACCGCGGACGACCACTACGAAATGATTGCGCGCGGTGAGTACATCTTGGAACAGTTCGGGCCCGATGCCGACAAGGTGGCCTTCTTGGTCGACGGCTATGTGGGCGGCCCCGGCATGATCACCACGGCGCGCCGCCACTTCGCCAACCAATACCTGCACTACCACCGCGCCGGTCACGGTGCGGTCACCAGCCCACAGTCCAAGCGTGGCTACACGGCTTATGTGCTGGCCAAGATGAGCCGCCTGCAGGGGGCCTCGGGCATCCACGTGGGCACCATGGGCTACGGCAAAATGGAAGGCGAAAAAGACGACCGCGCCATCGCCTACATCATCGAGCGTGACGAATACCAAGGCCCCGTCTACCACCAGAAGTGGTACGGCATGAAGCCCACCACGCCCATCATCTCGGGTGGCATGAACGCGCTGCGTTTGCCCGGTTTCTTCGAAAACCTGGGCCACGGCAACGTCATCAACACCGCTGGCGGTGGCTCTTATGGTCACATCGACAGCCCGGCCGCTGGCGCCAAGTCGCTGCGCCAAGCCTACGAGTGCTGGAAGGCCGGCGCCGACCCCATCGAGTGGGCCAAAGAGTACCGCGAATTCGCCCGCGCCTTCGAGAGCTTCCCGCAAGACGCGGACAAAATCTTCCCCGGCTGGCGCGACAAGCTGCAAGGCGCACATCGTTAAGCGCAGGAGCCGCAGATGAACCAGGCGCCGTTTTATCAGCCCCAAGGCGACGAGGTCGCCTTGTACGAGGCGGCTTACGCGGCGCGTTTGCCCGTCATGATCAAAGGCCCCACGGGCTGCGGCAAGTCGCGTTTCGTCGAGCACATGGCCCACCGCCTGGGCCGCGACCTGGTCACCGTGGCCTGCAACGAAGACATGACCGCCGCCGACTTGGTGGGCCGCTTCTTGTTGGAGCCCGATGGCACGCGCTGGCAAGACGGGCCTTTGACGGCGGCGGCGCGCAGCGGCGCGATTTGCTACCTCGACGAAGTCGTTGAAGCGCGCCAGGACACCACCGTGGTCATTCACGCCTTGACCGACCACCGGCGCAGCTTGCCCTTGGACAAAAAGGGCGAGACCGTGCAAGCCCACCCCGACTTTCAGTTGGTCATTTCCTACAACCCTGGCTACCAAAGCCTGTTGAAAGACCTCAAGCCTTCGACCAAACAGCGTTTCGTGGCTTTTGACTTCGACTACCCCGCAGCCGCGCAGGAAGCGCAAATCGTGGCCAGCGAAAGCGGCTTGGACGTCGAGGCATGCAGTCGCCTGGTTGAGATTGCGCACGCCGCACGCGCGCTCAAAGGCCATGGCTTGCAAGAAGGGGTGTCGACCCGCTTGTTGGTCTACGCGGCCACCTTGATGCGTGGCGGGGTCTCGGCGGCGGCGGCTTGTCGCATGGCGCTGGTGCGACCCATCACCGACGACGCGCAAATCCGCGACACGCTGGACCACGCCATCGACGCGACCTTCGCGTGAGCCTGCTGGCGCCATGAGCACCGCCGCGCCACCCCAAGCCGCAGACCGTGCCTTGTTGGCTCAGTGGCGGGCGCAACTGGACACGCGCTTTGCCGAAGTCGACGACGTCTTCGACGCCTGCGCCAGCGAAGCGGCGACCCGCTTGAGCGCCGAAGGCATGCAAGCCTATTTGGCGCAAGCGCGCTGGTTGGGCAAGCTGGGGCGCGGCGTTGAGCCCATGTTGATCTTTTTGGCGACTTGGCCTCAAGCCAGCCAACACATCGGCGAGGGCGCGCTGGCACATTGGCGCACGTTGATGCAGCACCTGTACCGCTCGCCCAATGGCCAAGACATCGCAGCGGTCTTGCAGTGCTTGGCCACGGTGGCACCGCGCTTGGGCTCGACCGAGGCCACCGAACGCTTCACGCAAGCCCTGTGGCACATGGCCGAGCAGACCATGGTGTCGATTCACGGCCGCCAGCGCACCCACCCGAGTGTGGCTTTGCCCGCCTTGTTGGGCTTCACACCGCAAGCCTTGAGCTTGGTCAGTGTGGGTGGCTGGTGCCGTTGGGTGGCACAGGGCCTGCGACTGCACCCCGATCACCCCGACCACCAGCGCGCCTACTTCAGCGGGGCCAGCCCCGAATCCAAAGCGGCGCTGCAGCGAGAGCGCCGAGGCGTCTTGCTGGTCGATGTGCAGCGCCCCTTGAGCCTGACCTTGCAAGCGCTGTGGCAAGACGACAGCCTGCTGGTCAGCATGCCCAGCGGCGGCGATGCCGGCACCCCCAGCCCCTACTGGGCCGAGGATGGCGTGCGGCTGCCCGACGTCTACCCCAGCTTGCGTGGCGTCAGCGGTTTGACGCGTTACCGCATGGCCTTGGCGCATGTCATGGGCCACCGACAATGGTCACAGCCCTTGGTCGCCGACAACTGGAGCCCCATGCAGCGCATGGCGGTCGAGGTTTTTGAGGACGCCCGGGTGGACCGCTTGTTGTTGCGCCGCTTCCCCGGTTTGCGCGCCACCTTGCTGGCTTTACACCCCACGCCCAAGGTGCAAGATTGCTATGCGGCCACGCAATCGTGTTGGCGCCACCGCCTGGCGCGCTGGTCGCGCGCGGCCCTGGACGCCGACTACGCCGACACCGAAGACGCCGATGACATCCGCTGGGCCTTGCCCGCGTTTCATGAAGCCCTAGCCGCAGGCGCGTCCTCCACCCGCGACATGGCCAGCTTGGCCTTGGCCTTTGTCGCGCGCACGCGCCGCGCCGGCGACAGCTTGCCCGATGTGGTCTTCACCGACACCGTGGTCAGCTACCGCGACGACAACCGGCACTTGTGGACCTTCATCGAAGAGGGCGACGAAGAAGACACCGCCCCCGATCAACAAGACGCCGCCGCAGACGAACTGCAGCACCTGCCACCGCGCCACTACCCGGAGTGGGACCACGCGGCGCAAAGCCTGCGCCCCGATTGGGTGAGCCTGTATGAGCACCTGCAAGCGCCGGGCCGCGCCGCCGACATCGATGCGATCTTGGAAGAACACGCCGATGTGGCCAAACACATGCAGCGTGTGCTCGACGCCCTCAAACCTCAAGACCGCCAGCGTTTGCGCCACCAGCCTGAAGGCACCGAGCTGGATTTGGACTTGGCCTTGCGCGCCATCGTCGATTGGCGCAGCGGCGCCCAGCCCGATGAGCGCGTGCACCAAAGCCACACCACGCAAGGCCGAGATTTGGCGGTCTTGCTGCTGCTCGATTTGTCCGAGTCTTTGAACCAAGCCGCGCCCGGTCGCGACGACAGCATCTTGCGCATCAGCCAAGCGGCCGTGGCCTTGCTGGCCTGGGCGGTGGACCAACTCGGTGACGCCTTCGCCATCGCGGGCTTTCAGTCCAACACCCGCCACGATGTGCGCTACGTGCACATCAAAGGTTTTGGCGAGTCGTTTGACGACGTCGTTAAGGCGCGCTTGGGCGGCGTTGAAGCCATGTGGTCCACCCGCATGGGGGCCGCCTTGCGCCATGCCGGGCAATACCTATCGGCGCGACGTGCCGACAAAAAATTGTTGCTGGTGTTGACCGACGGCGAACCCGCCGATGTCGATGTGCAAGACCCCGACCACTTGATCGAAGACAGCGCGCAAGCCGTGCGCGAGTTGGACGTGCAAGGCGTGCACACGCACTGCATCAGCTTGGACGCCCGCGCCGACGACTACGTGGCGCGCATCTTTGGTCACCACGCCACCGTGGTCGATCACGTGGCCGATTTACCGCACAAGTTGCCCGAGGTGTTCATCAGCCTGACCGGGCGGCGTTGAGCCAGCGACAGCCGCGCGCGCTCACACGCGTTATCGTTGGGCGCGACACTGCACACGCCCTGTGCCTGCGCTTAGCTGATGCGAGGAAACGCCATGACCGCTGACCCCCACGCCCACCCCCTGGCCGTCTCCAGTGACGCGCCGCCGCAAGAGGCCGACTTGGCCGCCACGCCTTCGCTGGACTTTGAGCACCCGGCGGTGCGTGCCTTTGTGCAGCAACACGCCCAGGGGGACAGCCCGCGTGCGCGAGTCATGGCCTTGTATTTGGCGGTGCGCGACGGTTTTCGCTACGACCCCTATCGCATTGACTTGAGTGTGGCCGGTTTGAGCGCCAGCCGGGTGATTGACAACGGCTACGGCTGGTGTGTGCCCAAGTCGGCGCTGATGGCGGCGGTGTGTCGCGCCATTGGTGTGCCCGCGCGCCTGGGCTACGCCGACGTG
This sequence comes from Burkholderiaceae bacterium, assembly GCA_023268425.1. GTDB lineage: Bacteria > Pseudomonadota > Gammaproteobacteria > Burkholderiales > Burkholderiaceae_C > RS62. Next base: position 4,643 of record JALRFN010000245.1, read on the forward strand.
CGCAACCACATGTCCACCGAGCGCATGCGCCAAACCATGAACACCGATTTGTTCATTTGGCACGGCTATGCCGAAGTCTGGCTGGGTGCGCGTTGGGTCAAACTCACGCCGGTGTTCAACATCGAGCTGTGCGAAAAATTTGGCTTGCTGCCGCTGGACTGGGACGGTGAGCACGACTCGCTCTACCACGCCTATGACCAAGCCGGCAACCGCCACATGGAGTACGTCAACGAGCGCGGCAGCTTCCAAGACATGCCCGTGAGCCACATCGTGGCCGACTTCAAGCGCGTCTACGCGGGCTGGGAAGCGCTGAACGACAGCGGTGCTGATTTTGATCGCGACGTGCAGGCAGAGACGAGTGATCAACGCCGTTGAGGACCTT
>JALRFN010000262.1 GCA_023268425.1 Burkholderiaceae bacterium
GGATGCGGACGCCATGGCCAGCCTGGCTGGGCATCGCCGGCAACCAGTTTGGGAGGCTGCGGCGTGGCAGGCTGGCAGCCCGCTTCTGCAAGACCAACAGGTTGATGCAACGGATTGGCAGTGGGCTGCGCCCAGCGCATCAGAAGCCATCGTGCTCGATCACGCGGCGACTGGATTGAGTTTGAAGGGACACCCAGTTGGGATGCTTCGATCGACACTGAGGGCCGAGCGTCTGCTGAGCGCCGAGGAGTTGAAGCGACTACCCGACGGTCGATTGGCAAGAGCCTGTGGTTTGGTGACGGTGCGTCAACAGCCTGCCACAGCCAAAGGTGTATTGTTTATCACCTTGGAAGATGAGACAGGTTGCATCAATGTGGTGGTTTGGCGCGACGTCAAAGAAAAGTTCAAACCCGAGTGGCTGCATGCCAAGCTGCTGATCGTCTACGGGGTCTGGCAAAGAGACATTGAAACTGGAGGGCAAGTCACCCATTTGGTGGCCAAGCGCATGCGCGACGGCACGGCTTGGCTTGATGGGTTGGCGCACGGTTCACGCGACTTTCATTGAGTCACCGCATGAGCCCGTGCGCAGGCGTTTAGACGCCAGCGGCCGCCCGCAAAAGTTGCGCCTTGTCGGTGCGCTCCCAGCTGAACTCTGGCTCATCGCGGCCAAAATGGCCGTAAGCCGCGGTCTTGCGATAAATCGGGCGCAACAAGTCAAGCATCTGAATGATGCCCTTGGGGCGCAGGTCAAAGTGCTCGCTCACCAACGCCGATAAGCGGCCATCGTCGATGACGCCGGTGCCGTAGGTGTTGACGGTGATGTTCATGGGTTGCGCCACACCGATGGCGTAGGCGACTTGCACTTGACACTGCTTGGCCAGGCCCGCCGCCACGATATTTTTGGCCACGTAACGCGCGGCATACGCTGCGGAGCGGTCCACCTTGGTGGGGTCTTTGCCAGAAAACGCACCGCCGCCGTGAGGACACGCACCACCGTAGGTGTCGACGATGACTTTGCGGCCCGTCAAACCACAGTCCCCCTGCGGGCCCCCCACCACAAAGCGGCCTGTGGGGTTGATCAAATACTTGGTGTCTTGTAGCCACTCTTTGGGCAACACGGGTTTGATGATCTCTTCGATGACAGCCTCGATGAAGCTGGCCTTCATGGTGGTGGGCGTCTCGCTTTGGTCAGGGCTGTGCTGGGTCGAGAGCACCACTGTGTCAATGCTGTGGGGCTTGCCGTCGACGTAGCGCATGGTCACTTGGCTCTTGGCGTCCGGGCGCAAAAAGGGCAAGCGGCCGTCTTTGCGCAGTTGGGTACACCGGACATGCGCGTGCCCATCGCCTATGGTCTGTCTTGGCCAGAGCGCATCAGTTCGGGCGCGGGTCGTTTGGATTTCAGTACGCTGGGTTCATTGACGTTTGAGGCGCCGGATCCCAAGCGTTTCCCCGCACTGGGTTTGGCATGGGTGGCCTTGAACGAACCCTTGGGGGCGACCGCCAAGCTGAATGCGGCCAATGAAATTGCGGTGCAGGCGTTTTTGGATGGGCACATTCGGTTTGACCACATTCACGCGGTCAATGCCGAGGTCTTGGCTGCAGGTGTGAGCGAAAAGCCCACCAGCCTGGATGATTTGATGGCACTTGACCACTTGGCTCGCGTGCAAGCCGAGGCGGTGGTCAAGCGGCTGAGGCTCATCTGATGGCCTTGCTCGCGTTTTTGTTCGGTGTGCTGATTTTGGTGTCGGTACACGAATGGGGTCACTACCGCATGGCCATTGCCTGTGGTGTTGCGGTCAAGCGCTTTTCGATTGGTTTTGGTGCACCCATTTGGCGCTGGCAGTGCCACCCTGACGACACGGAGTTCGTGATTGCGCGCTGGCCGCTGGGCGGCTATGTGCGCATGGTCGACGAAAACGAGGGCGATGTGCCTGCGCATTTGCTGCCGCGCGCCTTCAATCGCCAATCGTTGGCCAAGCGTGCCGCCATCGTCGCGGCTGGGCCTGTGGCGAATTTGGTGTTTGCGCTCGCTGCGTACAGCCTGGTGCATTGGCTTGGACAAGAGCAACTGCAGCCCGTGGTGGCGACACCCCCAGCCGCCTCGATGGCGGCGCAGGCTGGTATTGAGGGCGGCGATTGGGTGCGAGATTGGCAACGCGAAGGTGCGTTCGAAGCCGAGCCTGTGGCCAGCTTAGAGCAATTGCGTTGGGTGTTGGCGAATGCGGTCTCTGACGCGGCGGACCTGACTTTGGGTGTCTCGCGCAGCGAAAACGGCCCGGTGCGCCATGTGTTGTTGCCCCTGAGTCAGCTCGCAGGCGAGGCTTTTGATGCACAGACGGCGAAAAAAATTGGTTTGAATGCGCCCTGGATGGCGCCGGTGGTGCGTGAGGTCATGCCCGACGGGGCGGCCGCGCGTGCCGGTGTGCGCGCAGGCGATTGGGTGCTGCGCATTGACGAGCAGCCAGTGGCTGATGTTCAGGCCTTGCGGGTGCGCATCCAGCAGGCTGTGGATGGCCAAGGTCAAGCCAAGACCCAGACTTGGGTGGTGCGTCGTGCGGGTGGCGTGGTTGACTTTGCCGTGACGCCAGACGTGGTGGCGGGTGCGCAGGGGCGCACGGGCCGCGTGGGTGTGATGTTGGGCGATCGGCCCGCGTCGGTGATGGTGCGCGCTGACTGGGGTTCTGGCATGGCCCAAGCTTGGGCACAGACTTGGGACGTGGCGGCCTTGTCTTGGCAAACCTTGTGGCGCATGTTCACGGGTGGAGCCTCTTGGTCCAACATCAGTGGCCCGGTCGGGGTGGCTGAAGTCGCAGGCTCTTCGGCGGCGCTCGGCGCAGTGGCTTTTTTGCAGTTTTTGGCCTTCTTTAGCGTCAATTTGGCGGTGCTGAATTTGCTGCCCATCCCGCTCTTGGACGGCGGGCACCTCATGTATTATTTGTGGGAGTGGGTCACGGGCCGAGCGATGTCGGACGCCAGCATGCGATTGACTCAGCGGCTGGGGCTGTTGGTGCTCGGTTTGTTGATGGCGGTTGCCCTGGGCAATGACCTGACCCGTTTGATCAGTTAGGGATGTAAAGATGACACGTAAAAGCGTTTGGCTGCGAGCACTGACGGCTGGTTTGGGCTTGTTGTGGGTGGTTTCGAGTTGGGCGGCCAACTTCACCATCAAAGACATTCGCTTGGAAGGTTTGCAAACCGTTGACCCCGGCACGGTGTTTGCCTCTTTGCCTTTTCGTGCCGGTGACAACTACACCGACGATCAAGGCAGCACCGCGATTCGCGCGCTCTACGCCTTGGGACTCTTTCAAGATGTGCGCTTGGACACACAAGGCGATGTGGTGGTGATTGCTGTACGCGAACGTTCGCGTTTGCAAGAAATCACCTTTGATGGCCTCAACGAGTTCAAGTCAGAGGCCATGTTGCAGTTGCTCAAAGATGTCGGTGTGGCGCCTGATCGTCCGTTTGACAAGGCTTTGGTGGAGCGCGCTGAACAAGAAATCAAGCGCCAATACTTGAACCGCAGCTTGTACGCGGTGCAGGTGATCTCAACCATCACGCCAGTGGCCAACAACCGGGTGAACCTGCACATGCAGGTGGTTGAAGGTGATGTGGCGAAAATTCGCGAACTGCACATCGTTGGCGCCAAAGCCTTCAAGGAGTCGGATCTGCTCGATGAGTTGGATCAAAACACGGGCACCTGGTTGAGTTGGTACACCAAGTCCGACCGCTATTCGCAAGCCAAATTGTCGGGCGACTTGGAGCGCTTGCGCGCGTTTTATCTGACCCGCGGTTATTTGGAGTTCAGCGTTGACTCGACGCAAGTGGCGATCAGCCCGGACAAAGACCGTGTGGCCATCACCGTCAACATCACAGAGGGGCAGCGGTACGTGGTTTCCGGCGTCAAGCTTGAAGGTGACTATTTGGGGCGTGATGATGCCTTCGCCTCACGTGTCAAGGTGCAAGTCGGTCAACCTTACAACGTTGATGAGGTGACGCAAACCGTTGAGGCATTCCGCGACTACTACGGCGAGTTTGGCTATGCGTTTGCGCGCGTGCAGGCCGACCCTGAGATCAAGCGCGAGAATGGTCAAGTGGTGATGGTGCTGCGCGGCATCCCACAGCAGCGCGTGTATGTGCGCCGCATTGAAGTGGCAGGCAACAACATCACGCGCGATGCCGTGATTCGCAGGGAATTCCGGCAAATGGAATCTGCTTGGTATGACGGCAAGCGCATTCGCCTGTCACGCGATCGCGTCGACCGATTGGGTTTTTTCACCAATGTTGGCATTGAGCATCGTCAGGTGCCCAACTCGCCCGATCAAGTGGACCTGGTCGTCACCGTGCAGGAAAAACCCACGGGGAGCCTGAACCTTGGCATTGGTTATTCGCAAGCTGACAGGGTCTCGCTGACTGCGGGGGTTCAGCAAGACAACGTTTTCGGCAGTGGCAATTCCTTGAGTTTGGGCTTGGACACCAGCAGCTACAACCGCAGCTTCTCGATCAGTGCGACCGACCCGTATTTCACGCCGTCTGGCATTTCACGCACCTACAGCGCCTCCTATCGAACATCGCGTCCCTACGCGGCCCAAGAAGGCGATTACAAGTTGGTGCGCAGCGGTGCTTCGGTCAGCTTTGGTGTGCCTTTCACTGAGGAGGACACGGTGTTCTTTGGTCTGGGCTTGGAGTCCAACCGCGTGACTTCGGGCAGCCAACTGCCCCAGGTCTACAACGCCTTTGTGCAAGAGTTTGGCTCTCCTGCGACGGGCGTGCCCCTGACCCTGGGTTGGGCGCGTGATACCCGTGACAGTTACTTGGCGCCCACATCCGGGCGCTACCAGCGGGTCAACGGTGTGATGAGCTTGGCCGGTGACATGCGCTACGCCACAGCCAGTTACCAGTTTCAGCAGTACTGGCCCTTGAATCGCAAGTACACACTGGCGTTCAACACCGAATTCAACGCCGGCTGGGGCTTGGGTGGGCGTTCGTTGCCTGTGTTCAAGTATTTCACCGGCGGTGGCCTGGGCTCGGTGCGCGGTTTCCAACAAGGCACCTTGGGCGGGACAAGCCCCCTGGTAGGCAGCACCACGGAGTCCAACGTGGGTGGCACCCGCAGTGCCTTTGCCAACCTGGAGTTCATCGCGCCAGTGCCAGGTTCAGGCAATGACCGCACCTTGCGTTGGTTCGGTTTCGTCGATGCGGGCAACGTGTATTGCACGGCCAGTTTGACTGTTAACTGTGGCTCCAACGCCTTGCGCGCATCCAGCGGCATTGGTTTGAGTTGGATCTCGCCAGTGGGCCCCTTGCGTTTTGCGTGGGCCAAGCCCTTACGCAAGCAGGATGGCGATAAACTGCAGTCTTTCCAATTCCAGATCGGGACGAGTTTTTGATGCAATGGTCGCAAAAGTTTCAGTGGTTGGTCGCCTGCAGTGTCTTGGCCACTGGCCTCGCCTCGGCTGCCGAGTTCAAAGTCGGCTTCGTCAACACCGATCGGATTTTGAAGGAATCGACGATGGCCGTCAGCGCTCAAAGTCGCCTCGAAAAAGAGTTTGCGCCGCGTGAAAAGGGTTTGAACAATGCGGCGGAAGCTTTGCGCAAAGCGTCAGCAGATTTCGAACGCGATGCCCCCACACTGGCTGAGAGTGAGCGCGTCAAGCGTCAACGCGCATTGGTTCAAATGGATCAAGATTTCCAGCGCGATCGCCGCGCCTTTCAAGAAGACTTGAACAACCGCAAAAACGAGGAGCTGCAGCGTGTTTTGGCCAAAGCCAATGCTGTGATTCGCGACTTGGCGAAGAAAGGTCAGTACGACGTCATCCTCCAAGACGTGGTTTACATCAACCCCAAGCACGACATGACGCCAGCAGTCCTCAGTGGCGTGGATGCGGGGCAGTGAGCCGATCAGCCGGATGTTGAACCCCAGCTTGTCTGACATCGTCGCCGCCTTGGGCGGCGATTTGTTTGGCGCAAGCGATTTGCGTGTCACGGCCATTGCGCCGCTGTCCAGCGCGGGCCCCAGCGACATCAGTTTTGTCAGCCATGTGCGCTACCGAGCCTTGTTGCAAGAGACGCAAGCGGCATGCTTGATCGTGCCGCCCGATCTGCGCGAAGCTGCTCAGGCGCGTGGTGCTTGCATCGTTACGCCTGACCCGTATTTGTATTACGCCCGTTTGAGCCAATGGTGGCGGCAACAGCACCCGGTGTCACTCAACCAAGGGTGGCACCCCACTGCCTGGGTGGCTCCTGAGGCCGAAGTAGACGCCAGTGCCTGCTTAGGGCCATATGCGGTTGTGGAGGCAGGCGCGCAAGTGGGTGCGCGTGCCCAGCTGGGCGCGCACGTGGTCGTCGGGCCTCAGGCGCGTGTTGGTGCCCACACAGTTTTGCATGCGCGGGTCAGCATCGGCTGGGCTTGTGAGATTGGTGAGCGCTGTGTTTTGCACAGCGGCGTGGTGATTGGCGCGGATGGTTTTGGTTTCGCGCCCCATGCGGGTGAGTGGGTCAAGATTGAGCAGCTCGGCGCCGTCATTGTGGGCGACGATTGTGAAGTGGGTGCCAACACCTGCATTGATCGCGGCGCCTTGGGCAACACCGTACTGGGCCGGGGCGTCAAATTGGACAACTTGATCCAAATTGGCCACAACGTTCAAGTGGGGGATCACACCGCCATGGCCGGTTGTGTGGGCGTCGCAGGCAGCGCCAAGATTGGCGCGCATTGCACCATTGGCGGCGGCGCAGTCGTTTTGGGACATTTGAGCTTGGCGGATGGCACTCACATCTCTGCCGCCAGCGTGGTCACCCGATCCATTCGCCAAGCTGGCCATTACAGCGGCGTCTTTCCTTTGGACGACAATGCGCGCTGGGAAAAAAATGCCGCTACCCTCAAGCAACTGCACACGCTGCGAGAGCGCGTACGGCACCTCGAGCAACAACAGACTGACCGATGAGCAAAGCCATGATGGACATCCACGAGATTTTGAAAAAACTGCCCCACCGTTACCCGATTTTGTTGGTGGACAGGGTTTTGGAAGTTGAAAAAGGCACGCGCATCCGTGCCTTGAAAAATGTGTCCATCAATGAGCCGTTTTTCAACGGCCACTTTCCCCATCGCCCAGTCATGCCTGGCGTGTTGATGCTCGAGGCGTTGGCGCAAGCCGCTGCGCTGCTGGCCTTCGAGACGCTGGACGTGGTGCCCGATGACAACACCGTGTATTACTTTGCGGGCATTGACGGTGCGCGTTTCAAGCGGCCAGTGGAACCGGGCGATCAATTGGTTTTGGACGTCAGCTTCTTGCGCATGAAAGCGGGCATTTTTAAGTTTGCAGCCCAGGCTTTGGTGGATGGTGAAGTCGCCGTGGAAGCCGAGTTGATGTGCACCATGCGTCGCATTGCTTGAGGCCGGGCATGGCAAGGATTCATCCCACGGCCCTGGTGGACGCAGGTGCTGAGCTGGACGAGGGTGTCAGCATTGGGCCCTACAGCGTGGTGGGCCCACATGTGCGCATTGGTGCAGGCACATCGGTTGGCGCGCACTGCGTCATCGAAGGCCACACCAGCATTGGCTGCGACAACCAGATTTTTCAGTTCAACTCCCTGGGTGCGGCGCCACAAGACAAAAAATATGCCGGTGAGCCCTGCGAGTTGGTGATTGGCGATCGCAACACCATCCGCGAGTTCTGCACGTTCAACATCGGTACAGCGGGTGACCAAGGGGTCACGCGCATTGGGAATGACAACTGGATCATGGCTTACGTGCACATTGCGCACGATTGCGTGGTGGGTGACCACACCATTTTTGCCAACAACAGCCAGTTGGCCGGGCACGTGCATGTGGGCGACTGGGTGATCTTGGGCGGCTTCACGGTGGTGCACCAGTTTGTCCGTTTGGGCGCCCACGCCATGACCGCGATGTGCTCGTTGTTGTTTGCCGACTTGCCGCCGTTTGTGATGGCTCAGGGTCAACCGGCGGGTGCACGCTCGATGAATTTTGAGGGCATGCGCAGACGCGGCTTCAGCGCTGAAGCCATCGCCACGGCAAAAGCCATGCACAAGGCGCTGTACCGCCAACAACTGAGTCTGGACCAAGCGCGTCAAAGCATGTCAGCCTTGAAGGTAGACAGCACTGACGCCGTTCAAGCCTTGACCTTGATGCAAACATTCTTGGCCGGCGTGGATGCGGGTCGAGGCATCGTTCGCTGAGTTCAGGCCGGCATGGGTATGACGCTCCCACTGCACATTGGGATGGTCGCGGGCGAGGCCTCAGGCGACGTGCTGGCTGGCTTGCTTCTGTCTGGCTTGCGCGACCACGCGTGGAGCTACCGAGCACAAGGTGTGGGCGGTGCGCACATGCAGGCCCAAGGCTTGGAAGCTTGGCACTCCAGTGATGCCTTGGCCGTGCGTGGCTATGTTGAGGTCTTGCGCCACTACCGCCGACTGCTGCGTTTGCGTGACGAGTTGACGCAGCGCTGGCTGAGCGACGCTCCAGATGTGTTTGTGGGTGTGGATGCGCCTGACTTCAATTTGGAATTGGCGCGCCGACTGCGCAGCCGTGGCATCAAAACCGTTCATTTTGTTTGCCCGTCGATTTGGGCTTGGCGTGCGGAGCGCGTGGGTTTGATTCGCGAAGCGGTCGATCACGTGCTGTGCTTGTTTCCCTTTGAGCCAGCGCTGCTGCAAGCGCACGGCGTCGCCGCGACCTACGTCGGCCACCCTTTGGCCTCGGTCGTGGCGCCGGACCCTGACCCGGCGGCGGCTCGCCAAGTGCTCGGCTTGTCTGATCGCAGTAGCGTGGCTTTGTTACCGGGCAGTCGCAGTGCCGAGGTGCAGCATTTGTTGCCGAGGTTTTTGCAGGCCGCGCGACTCATGCAAAAACGCATGGGTGAGCTGCAGTTCGTTTTGCCCGCCGTGCCTGCGCTGCGCTCGCAAATCGACGCGCTGTTGGCCCGCCATGGGGAAGGCCTGCATGTGCGGGTCTTGCACGGGCAATCGCATGCTGCCATGGCTGCTGCTGATGTGGTCTTGGTGGCCAGTGGCACTGCAAGTCTGGAGGTGGCCTTGACGCAGCGTCCCATGGTGATCGCTTATCACATGTCGGCGCTGAGTTGGTGGTTGCATCAGCGCAAACGCCTGCAGCCTTGGGTGGGTTTGCCCAACATTTTGGCCGAGACGTTTTTGGTGCCCGAATTGTTGCAAGAGCAAGCCACGCCAGAGGCCTTGGCCGCGGCGGTGCTGGCATGGTTCGATGCCCCGCAGCGGGTGCGTCAGGTCAAGCAACGATTTGCCGACATGCGCGAGCAATTGCACCGACCCACGGGCGCCTTGGCGGCTGAGGCCTTGTCTGAGGTTTGTCGTGCCTAAGCAAGCCCAATTCATGTGGGATGTGCCAGGCCTGGTGGCTGGTGTGGATGAGGCTGGGCGAGGGCCCTTGGCGGGCCCCGTCGTGGCGGCTGCGGTGATTTTGGACGACCAACACCCAATCGCGGGCTTGGCCGACTCGAAAAAGCTCAGTGAGCGTGCGCGTGAACGGCTGTATCACCAAATCATGGGCCAAGCCTTGTGCTGCAGCATCGCGCAGGCCAGTGTGCAAGAAATCGACGAACTCAACATCCTGAATGCGACGCTATTGGCCATGCAGCGTGCCGTGGCGGGTTTGCGCCTCAAGCCAATCAAGGTGCTGGTCGATGGCAACCGCTTGCCGGCTTTGGACGTGGTCGCCGAGGCCATCGTCAAAGGCGACAGCAAGGTGGCGGCGATTTCCGCTGCATCGATTTTGGCCAAGGTCACGCGCGATCGGCAAATGGTCGAGGCCGACAGCTTGTACGCCGGCTACGGGTTTGCCCAGCACAAAGGCTATGGCACGGCGGTCCATCTACAGGCCTTGCATCGCTTGGGCCCAACGCCCATGCATCGGCGCAGTTTTGCCCCGGTGCGTGAGGCCAACGCCGGACAGGGTGCAGCGTGATGGACTTGGAGCGCATCCACTCTCCGGACAACCCCACGCTCAAGCGCATTCGCCACTTGTTGCGTGACGGCGCCAGTTACCGCCGCAGCGACTGGATTTGGGTCGAGGGCGATCACTTGATTCGCGCCGCAGTCGAGCGCGGCTGGTCGGCGCAAACCGTGGTCTGGACACGTGAGGCTTTGCAGCTTTGGCCTCAAGGGTTGAACCTGGATGCGCGTCACGTCGAGGTTGACGTGACGCTGATGCGCGACTTGTCGACCTTGGAGACGCCTGCCAAAGTGGGGGCATTGTTGGCGTTCAAGCCCGTCGAAACGGTTCAAGTGGGCGTGGCGACGGTGGTATTGGACCGTTTGCAAGACCCCGGCAACGCGGGCTCCATCTTGCGCAGTGCATCGGCCATGGGCTTTCGCCAGGTGCTCGCTTTGCGCGGCACCGTGGCGCTGTGGTCACCCAAAGTGGTACGCGCGGGCATGGGGGCGCATTTTCATTTGCACGTGGTCGAGCAGCTCAGTGCTCAAGCCCTGGCGCAGTTGCAGTTGCCGCTGCTGGCCACCAGTTCGCACCAGGGTGAGTGGCTGCACCAAGCGCGTTTGCCATGGCCCTGTGCGTGGCTGATGGGGCACGAGGGTCAAGGGGTGCATGAGGCCCTGATGGCGCAGGCCGCTCAGACCTTGCGCATCGCCCAGCCTGGCGGCGAAGAGTCCTTGAACGTGGCGGCCGCTGCAGCGATTTGTCTGCACGCCAGTGCCATTTCAGCTCAGGCCTCGGGCTATAATTGACAGGTTTATCTACCCGCTTTGTGGCTGGGTGCTGACGCGGTTGGTTGGGGCGAAATGCCGAGGCCAAATTGACGCTTGACACCGGCTGCAAACGCACTTTCGGAGAATCCCGTGCTGCCTGTCTACCCCAAAGCCATACTTGCGCTTGCTGACGGCACGGTCTTTAAAGGCATTTCGATTGGTGCCACCGGTCAAACCGTGGGTGAGGTTGTCTTCAACACCTCCATGACTGGCTACCAAGAGATTTTGACGGACCCCAGCTACAGCGGTCAGATGGTCACTTTGACCTACCCGCACATTGGCAACTACGGGGTCAACGACGAAGACGTGGAGTCGGATCGCATCCACGCCGTCGGCCTGATCATTAAAGACCTGCCGCTGCTGGCCTCAAACTTTCGCTCACAAATGACGCTGGATGCCTATCTGCGTCAGCACAACACGGTGGCGATTGCAGGCATCGACACGCGCCGCTTGACCCGTCACTTGCGTGAGCATGGCGCCAGCAATGGTTGCATCATCGCTCTGGGCGAGGGCGAAGCGTTGGAAGACGCGCTGGTCGCGCGGGCCGTCGCTGCTGCGCAGGCGGCGCCCAACATGGTGGGCCAAGACCTGGCCCAAGTGGTGTCGACCCCAGAGGCTTACGAGTGGTCGCAGACCGAGTGGGCCCTGGGTGAGGGTTATGGTGCTCTGACGCAAGCACGTTTTCATGTGGTGGCTTTGGACTTTGGCATCAAGAAAAACATCTTGCGCATGCTCGCCAGCCGCGGTTGTCGTGTCACGGTGGTGCCTGCCAAAACTTCTGCACAGGACATTTTGGCGATGAAGCCAGACGGCGTGTTCCTGTCCAACGGCCCTGGGGACCCGGAGCCCTGTGATTACGCCGTGGCGGCGACGCAAGCGGTGTTGGCCGCGGGTGTGCCGACTTTTGGCATTTGTTTGGGTCATCAAATCTTGGCTTTGGCCAGCGGCGCCAAGACCTTCAAGATGAAGTTTGGTCACCATGGTGGCAACCACCCGGTCAAAGACCTTGACTCCAACGGCGTGGCCATCACCAGCCAGAACCACGGTTTTGCCGTCGACGAGAAGCTCACGCGAACGATCGTCGAGCTGCTGGATGCGCGGGCCGCGTCGGCGACGATCTGCCCGTCCGAGGCGGCGAAAGCGGTCGGCGGCGACGACTGGCGCGACCTCATGGAACCCGCCCGTCGCGCCGC
>JALRFN010000270.1 GCA_023268425.1 Burkholderiaceae bacterium
CACAGCGCCATATTGCCCGCATCATCCAAGCCCAAGAGAGCCAAGCGCCTTGGCTGATTGGCGCCATGATTTTGGGTGCGGCCACCATCGCCGACATCACCGCTTACTGCACCATCGAATTCTCGCGCCTGATGAAGTTCAAACCCGCTGATGCGGGCTACCCACACATTCAAGCGTGGCGTGACCGCGTCAGCGAACGCCCCAGCGCCAGCGCAGGCGACCGCATCGACTGAAGCGGACACAAACACCCAGCGCCGCCAAGGGCCATGCGCGCGTGCCACACTGCGCGCATGACCACAGCCCATCGTCTTTCCCCTTGGCCCGCCCGGCTGATCGGGCTGGTCTTGGTCTGGTCGCTCAGCGCTTGCAGCGTCTTGGGCTTGCTGTACCAACAGGCGCCGCGCTGGGTCGGCACCTGGCTGAACAACCAAGTCCAACTCAGCGACGCGCAACGCGTTTGGGTGGAGCCTGCGCTGGACGAATGGCTGCAATGGCACCGAACCCAAGTCTTGCCGCTGTGGGTCACCACCGCGCAGCACTGGGCCCAACACGCGCAGCGCGATTGGTCCGCGGACGAGGTCTGCGCCGCGCTGGATGCCCTGCGCGATCAAGTCAAGACCACGCTCGACCACAGCACCCCCATCTGGGCCCGCTTGGCGGTGTCGCTGAGTCCGCAGCAATGGCGCCGCCTGCGAGAGCAACGCGCCGAGGCGGCGCAAGACTTTCACGATGACTTCGTCGCTCCCTCAAGCGAACGGGTGCTGGACGAACGCTTGGCGCGCAGTGTGAAAAACGCGGAACGCTTGTACGGCAAACTGAGCCCGGCCCAGGTCGCCTGGCTGCGCGGGCAATTGCAAGCCTCGCCGTGGTCACCTCGCGACACTTGGGTGCAACGACAAGCCCGCGACCAAGCGATGCTGCGTTTGATCAGCCAGTTGCAAGCCCAGGCGCTCAACCCCAAGCAAGCACAAACACAGGTACAAGCTTGGTTAGATGCACAGTGGTCACCCGAAGACGCGGCCGCAAGTGCGCAACAAGCTGCGTTTTGGCGCCACAGCTGCGCCACCATCGCGGGGCTGCATCGACAGGCCAGTCCACAACAGCGCCTGCAATTGGCGCAACAGCTGCGCGACTACGCCCAGGACTTCACCCAGCTATTGCCATGAAGGTTGCAGCAAGCGCTGCACCAAGACGTGACCGACGCGGCGCTCTGCCGTCAAGCCATAAAACGACTCCACCACACCCTCGCACACGCCCAGCAGCCGCGCACCGTGGCGTTCTTGCAATGCCTCAGCCACCGCTGTCGCTGCCGGGAAAACCCCCAGCCCAGCCCCTGCAAAGGCCTCGAGCAAGGCGCTGTCTTCAAACTCGCCAGCGACCGTGGCTTGCACCTCATGCTGACTGAGCCAATGGTCCAGGCCCGCTCGGATGTTGCTGTGCGTGGTCGGCAGCAGCACAGGCACGCGGCCCAAGTCAGCGGGGAAATCGCGCACCTGATCTTGCCAATGCGGCGTCGCAAACCAGCCTACGGGCGACTCGCCCAAAGCGTGGCTGTGCACCTTGAGGTGGGGGTGAGCCGGCGCGGGCCGATCGGACAAGACGATGTCCAAGCGGTGCACCACCAAATCGGCCATCAAGTCCGGCAACTCGCCCTCGTGACAGACCAAACGCAGTTGTGGCGTGTCCAAAATCGGGCTGAGCAAACGCTGCACTTCGAGCTTGGGCAGACCGTCGGCGATGCCCACGCTCAAGCGAATGCCGGTGCGCGTGGCCGCTTCGCGCACCCGTTGAGGCAAGGTGGCACCCAACTCGAAAATCGGCTCGGCGGCTTCCAAAGCCGCCCAACCCGCCGGGGTCAACTCGACGCCACGTCCAGCGGGCTTGAGCAATTCACAACCCAGTGACACCTCCAGCGCCCGCACCTGCGCGCTGACGGTTTGCACGGCCAAGCCCAAGCGGTGAGCGGCATGGGAGATGCCACCCTCTTTGGCCACAACCCAAAAGTAGTAGAGGTGTTTGTAGTTGAAGGGCAAATCCATGGCGCGCTCAATATTCAGTTTTAGACGAATAAAAACTCAGCAATACACTGCTTTTTGTAGCAGCTTTCGACCCCTATCTTCGCCACATCCGTCACACACGTCAGGAGGATGGTCATGAAAATCATTGTTCAACCCCGCGTCCCCCAAGCCGCCGAATGGCGCAACTGGGCCCAACAACGCGCCCAATTTGTGCTGCGCCGCATGCGCGATTGGGTCATGTCTGCTCAGGTGCGGCTGTCTGACGACAACGGCCCACGCGGCGGCGCCGACAAGCGTTGCGACATTGAATTGCAAACCGAGCACCACGGCACCTTGGTGGCCAGTGCTGTCGGCCGCGATTGGGGTCAAGCCATCAACGCGGCCCTGCGCAAACTGGCTCGCCACTTGAGTCGCGTTCATCACCGCCCGCACACACAAGCGCGACTGGCCGTGGCGCACGCTCGGCTCGCTCAACACCTTTGACACCTGAAGGAGTGCACACCATGAACCCGTCTTGGAAAAACCATTCGCTGGCGGCCCGCGCCGCCCAAGCCCAATCCGCCCCGATGGGCCACACATCTGGCAGCACCCTGGGCCAAACCCTGGCCACACACAAGGTGCTGCGCAACACCTATGCGCTGCTGTCCATGACCCTGATCTGGGCCGCAGCCGTGGCCGCAGGCACCGCGGCCTTGGGCCTGCCGCACCCCGGCATCATCGTCACCTTGGTGGGCTACTTCGGCCTGCTGTTTTTGATCCACAAAACCCAGTCCAACGCCTGGGCCATCCCGTCGGTGTTCGCGCTGACGGGCTTCATGGGCTACACCTTGGGGCCGATCTTGTCCGCCTACTTGGGCGTGGCTGGCGGTGGCCAAGCGATCGCCAGCGCTTTAGGCGCCACCGGCATCACCTTTTTGGCGCTATCGGCTTATGCGCTCACCACCAAGCGCGACTTCAGCTTCATGGGCGGTATGCTGTTTGCCGGCATGGTGATCGCGCTGCTGATGGGCTTGGCGGCCATCTTCTTCGAGATGCCGGCCTTGAGCTTGGCGGTGTCGGCCATGGTGGCGCTGCTGAGCGCGGGCTTGATCCTGTTTGAGACCAGCCGCATCGTCAACGGCGGCGAGACCAACTACGTGATGGCCACGGTGGGCTTGTTCGTTTCCTTGTTCAACCTGTTCACCAGCTTGCTCAGCCTGTTTGGCATGAACCTCGGCGACGACTGAACGCCCGTCACTCGACCCGCACACACGCGGCACACCCAAGCGGTGTGTCGCGTGCGCATTGACCACTTGAAAGTCTGTTCGCCATGACCCCAGTCACCCGCGCCTTCCGCCGTTTTTTTGCCCACGAATCTGCGGGCGGCATTTTGTTGGCCATCGCCGCGCTGGCGGCCCTGCTGATCAGCAACTCGCCCTGGGGCGGCGCCTACCAAAGCCTGCTGCAAGCCACTGGCGAAGTGCGCATGGTGAACGACGCCTTGGTCTTGAGCAAACCCCTGGTGGTGTGGATCAACGACTTGTGGATGGCGATCTTCTTCTTGCTGGTGGGCTTGGAAATCAAGCGCGAGTTCATGGCCGGCGAACTCTCCGGCAAAGGCCAATTGACGCTGCCTGCCGCCGCGGCTTTGGGCGGCATGGCGGTGCCGGCCTTGATTTACACGGCCATCAATTGGGGCGACCCCGTGGCCTTGCAAGGCTGGGCGATTCCGGCGGCCACCGACATCGCTTTTGCGTTGGGCATCGCCTTGTTGCTGGGCGACCGCGTGCCGCTGTCGCTGAAGGTGTTCTTGACGGCCGTGGCCATCATCGACGACTTGGGCGCCATCATCGTCATCGCGCTGTTCTACACCCACCAGTTGTCCGGCGTGATGCTGGCCGGCGCCGCCTTGGTCATGGTCGCGCTGTGGTGGCTGAACCGCTTGCACGTGGACCGCGTCGATGTGTATTTGGCGCTGGGCCTGTTGTTGTGGCTGTTGGTCTTGAAATCGGGCGTGCACGCGACCCTGGCGGGGGTGGTCACGGCTTTGGCCATCCCCATGCAGCGCCGCGACGGCCAACCGCTGCTGCGGCCCTTCGAGCACGGCTTGCACCCTTGGGTGGCGTTTTTGATCTTGCCCACCTTTGCCTTCGCCAACGCCGGCGTGTCGTTCGAGGGCATCAGCTTCGACACCTTGTGGCTGCCCATCCCCTTGGGCATTGCGGCGGGCTTGCTGCTGGGCAAAACCATCGGCGTCTATGGCATGGCCAAATTGGTGATTTTGAGTGGCTTGGCGCCCGCACCCACTTCGGCCACTTCCCGCCAATTGCTGGGCGTGTCGATTTTGTGCGGCATTGGCTTCACCATGAGTTTGTTCATCGGTGGTCTGGCCTTCGCTGGCCAAGACCCGGCCTACATCACGCAACTCAAGATTGGCGTCCTGGGTGGCTCGTTGATTTGCGGCCTGCTGGGCACGGCCATGCTGTGGCGCAAACCCCAAGCGGCCTGAGGTCCAGCTGGGTGACAGCGCCGAAGCTCGGCGCTTGGCATCATGGCGGCTGACGAGGAGCCGCCATGCCTGACTTGCACGACCAACGGATTTTGCTCACCCATGCCGATCGCTTCATGGGCCCCACCCTGTGTGAGGTCTTGAATCGACACGGCGCCCACGTGATCGCCTCCACCGAAGCCTTGCTGAACGCCGATGAGGCCGCATCGGTCGTCGCCGCAGCGGGACACGTCGACACCTTGATCATTCACTTGGCGACGCCCGCGCCACAAACCGCCGCCGAGGCCATTGGCGACGATGAATGGCGCCACGCCTTTGCCGCCATGGTCGACCCAATGCCGCGTTTGGTGCGCGCGGTGCTGCCACAAATGCAAGCGCGTGGGCGTGGCAAGCTCATCGTCATGGGCAGTGCGGCTGCGCTGCGCGGCCAAAAACGCACGGGCACCTACAGCGCGGCGCGTGGCGCACAACTGGCCTATGCGCAGGCGATTGGGCTGGAATTGGCGCCGCTGAACATCCAAGTCAACGCGGTCGCGCAAAACTTCGTCGACAACCCGACCTACTTCCCGCCCGAGGTGCAAGCCAACCCCAAGTTCCAAGAACGGCTCAAGCGCGAAGTGCCCTTGGGCCGACTGGTCGGCGCCGAAGAAGACGCCGAGTTCGTCGCCTACTTGTGCGGCCGCCACGCCGACTGCTTCGTCGGCCAGACCTTCCCCATCAGCGGCGGCTGGGCCCTGCGCTAAAACCCCTCAGCTGCGGCGCAGCAGCCGCACGTGCATGGGCCGCTTGAAGTGCGCGCCCTCTGGGGTTTGGTGCGGCGCATAAGCCGCCGCCACACGCTGCATCAACTCGGCGTTGATGGCGTCGTTGCGGTAGCTGACGTTCATCATGCGCTGCGCGAAATCGTCAAAACTGGCGAAGTGCGTGTCTTGCGTGAACCGGTGCTCCTGGACTTGCGTCCACCCGCCGCCCGCCAAGGCGCGGTCCAGCGCGGCTTGGGCCGCCGGGCGCACCACACCTTCGTCGTTGAACCAACGGATGATTTCATTCAAGGCCCCGCCGTAGATGGGCTCGGACACGTACAGCCAGCCGCCCGGCTTGAGCACCCGCGCCACCTCACTCAAGGCTTGGTCCATCAGGTCCATGGGCACGTGGTGCAAAGACTTCAACATGAAGGCGCCGTCGAAGCTGGCTTCGGCAAAAGGGATGGCCTGCGCGCCGGCCTCAACCAGCGTCAACCCCGCCACGGCCGGCGCGGCGCGGTTTTTGTCCATTTGCACGCGGTCGACTTCCAAGCCCGTGACCCTGGTGTCGGGAAAGCGGGCCAACAGGTGCTGCGCAAACTGCGCGGCGCCACAGCCCAACTCAATCAAGGCTTGGCCGGCCAGCGGTACCCAATCGGCCAGCAAGTCCAATTCGCGGCCCAAAGGCGGCAAGGTGTCGGGGTCAAAGGCGTGTGTGTCGGTGTGCATCATCAAGCGATCCAAATGGCGCGGAAGTCATTGACATTGGTGTGCGTGGGGCCGGTGACGACCAAATCGCCCAAGCCCTGGAAATAGGCGTACGCATCGTGACGCCGCTGGTGAGTGGCCACGTCCAGCCCCAGCGCGGTGGCACGCGCCAAGCTGTCGGGCGTCACCAGCGCGCCCGCATTGTCTTCGATGCCGTCGATGCCATCGGTGTCGGCGGCCAAGCCCCACACCCCGGCTTGTCCTTGCAGCGCTTGCGCCAACCCGAGGCAAAACTCGCCCGCGCGACCGCCGCGCCCCAAGGCCTCGCCCTCGGGCAAGGGCTTGACCGTCACCGTGGTCTCGCCGCCGCTGAGCAAGACGCAAGGCCGCTCAAACACGCCGTGGCCTTGCGCGGCGGCCAAGGCCAAGCTCGCGTGGGCACGCCCCACCTCGACCGACTCACCTTCCATGGCGTCGCCCAAGATGTGCGCACGCAGCCCCCAAGAGGCCGCCAAATCGGCGGCGGCCTGCAGCGACTGCAGCGGCGTGGCGATCACCTGCACGCGGGCCTTGGCCAAGCGTGGGTCGCCCGGCTTGGGGGTCTCCCAGGTCGGGTCCAGGGCCAGCCAGGCGCGGCGCACCAGGTCAGGCACCGCGATGCCGTAACGCTCAACGATCTCCAGCGCCTCGCTGCAGCGGCTGTCGTCGGCCACCGTGGGACCGCTGGCGATCACCGCCGGGTCGTCACCGGGCACGTCGCTGATGGCCAGCGTCAACACCGACGCCGGCGCACACGCCGCCGCCAAGCGACCGCCTTTGATGCGCGAGAGGTGTTTGCGCACGGTGTTCATCTCGCCGATGTGCGCGCCGCTGTGCAACAAGGCCTGGTTGATGGCTTGTTTGTCGGCCAAGGTGATGCCGTCCAAAGGCAAGGTCAACAAGGCCGAGCCGCCGCCGGAGATCAAACACAAGACCAAGTCGTCGGGCGTGAGCCCTTGCACCAAGCTCAAAATGTGCTCGGCCGCCGCCAGCCCCGCCGCATCGGGCACCGGGTGCGCGGCCTCGCGAATCTCGACTCGGGCGCGCACGCCCGCTGGGCGTGGCGGCACGTGACCGTAGCGTGTGACCACGCAACCGCTCAAGGGCGCATCACTGGGCCAATGCGCCTCCAGCGCATGCACCATGGCCGCAGCGGCCTTGCCCGCGCCGACCACCACGGTGCGGCCTTTGGGTGGCGGCGGCAAGTGCGCAGGCAAGACATGGGCGGGCTGGGCGGCGCGCACCGCCGCGTCGAACAAAGCGCGCAAACCGGCACGCGGTTCAGGCACGGTCATGCTTTGGGCCCGTAATAGCCTTGGAACCAATCGGCAAAACGCTGGATGCCCACCTCGATTGACGTGCTGGGTTGGTAGCCCAAGTCGTCGATCAAGGCGTCGACATCGGCATAGGTATCGGGCACATCGCCAGGCTGCATGGGCACGAGGTTCTTGGTGGTGGTCTTACC
>JALRFN010000191.1 GCA_023268425.1 Burkholderiaceae bacterium
TTATTCAGACTTACGGTGTTAACCAAAATATTTTCAGTTTCTATTTTCTTATCTTCATATTGACCGATCATAACCCTTTCTACAGTGATTGAATAAATTGAATCAAAATAGGAATTTAATTCTTCTGACATTGGGATAGAACTTAAAACTATATTATTGACCGTGCTTTCTCTGAGGTCACCAAACGTCAACAAGAAAGGGCCGATGGGCCCTTTTTTGTTTTGTTGCAGAAGTGAGTTGAGCTGCCTTGCCCCACGCTTAACTGTTTGTCGTGCTCGATGCCGGAGTCAACGCCGGTTTGGGTGGCGACTGAAGTCCAAGGCGTTAGGCGATGTTCCCGCTTGGATGAGCAGTGGCATGTTGCTGGGGTGTTGGGCGATACCCAACTCACCCAGAATGTGACACTCGTAGCCCAAGTCTTCACGCACGTATTTCAGCAAGGCGTCGCTCCAAGGTTTGAGCCTTGGGTACTGCGGGCCCCAAACCTCGAGCAGCAGGACGGGCCAGCCGCTGCGTTCCAAGTAAGCGCGACCGCCCTTGAGCACGGGAAGCTCCATGCCTTCGATGTCGATTTTGATCAATGTGGCTGGCGGTAAATTGAGCGCATCCAAGGTTTTTAAGGGGACGGGTTCAGAGGTTTTGGCACGTCGAGCGCGATCGGCCAGCTGGCGGTCTAAGGACAAGGCGCCCAAATTGCTGTGCTCCCCAAGTTGCAGTTGCGGCACGTCGATGGTGCCGTCTTCTGCGCCCAGCGCCAGGTGGTGTGCGTGGCAGTTTGACAGTTGGTTGACAAACAGGTTGCCGCAGAGCTGGTAGTACAGCATGCGCTGGGGTTCAAAGGTGTGCAGTGTGCCGCCGCGGCTTTGGATGTATCGCCCGATGGGGACGGCGAACGCGCCTAAGTTGCCCCCGATGTCCAGCACGGTGGGCTCGTGCATGGCGTCCAAAAAGAGCTTGGCCACTTGCAGGGTGAGGGGCTCCCACGCTGTGGTTTTCAGTGTTTGGTTGATCAAGTCTGGCCCCGAGTGGAGCAAGTAGCGATCGCCCTCGGTGTCAAAGACATCGACGGTGACTTGATGCGTGTTGGTGGTTTCGTTCATTGGTGTTCTCCCTGGCGGCACCAGTCATGCCGCATGCAGGACATGTGCGCCTGCTGTTTTTCAGCATACTTGAATTGTTGTGCCATCGGTTCGGCACGGAAGGAAGAAACGTGGCATTGAGACCAACCATGGATTTTTTGCTTTACGACTGGTTGCAAGTCGAGACACTCAACCAGCGTGAGCGTTTCGCTGACCACAACCGCGAGACTTTCGATGCGGTGCTGGATACCTGCGAGCGCATTGCGCGTGAGAAGTACGCGCCGTTCAACCGCTTGGTCGACACGCAAGAGCCGCAGTTCGACGGCGAAAAGGTCATCTTGCCGCAAGCCACCCACGACGCTTACAAGGCCTATGGCGAGAGTGGCATGCTCAGCGCCGCACAGGACTATGAGCACGGCGGCATGCAACTGCCATACGTCGTCGAGGCAGCGGCCAATGCGTTTTTTGCCCACGCCTCGGTCAGCATTGGTTCAGGCATGTTGACCACGGGCAATGCCAATTTGTTGATGGCGCATGGCAGTCAACGTCAGCGCGAGGTTTTTGCGGCACGCGAGTTCGCGGGGGAGTGGTCAGGCACCATGTGTTTGTCTGAGCCGCAAGCGGGCTCAAGCTTGTCGGACGTCGCCACCCGCGCCGAGCCTGATGGTGCGGACTTTGAAGAAGACGCACTGGGCCCGCGTTACCGTTTACGCGGCAACAAGATGTGGATTTCATCGGGTGAGCACGAGTTGTCGGACAACATCGTGCACCTGGTCTTGGCCAAAATTCCGGACGCGTCAGGCAAGCCTGTGCCAGGGGTCAAAGGCATTTCGCTGTTCATCGTGCCTAAAAAATTGGTCGATGCCGAAGGTCAGTTGACGGGGCAACGCAACGACGTGGCCTTGGCTGGTTTGAATCACAAATGCGGTTGGCGCGGCACGACCAACACCTTGCTCAATTTTGGCGAGGGCAAGTTCCCTGTCGATGGCCGCGCAGGCGCGGTGGGCTATCGCGTGGGCGAGCCGGGCAAAGGCTTGCTGTACATGTTCCACATGATGAACGAGGCCCGCATTGGTGTGGGTTTGGCCGCGACCATGTTGGGCGTGGCCGGTTACGACGCCAGCTTGGACTATGCCCGCAACCGCCCGCAAGGCCGGCCGCTGTCGGCAGGTGGTAAGGACGCGGCAGCGCCGCAAGTACCGATCATCCAGCACGCGGACGTCAAGCGCATGCTGCTGGCGCAAAAGTCTTACGGTGAAGGGGCTTTGGCGCTGCTGCTCAACTGTGCGCGCTTGGTCGACGAGAGCCACACCGGCACGCCCGCAGCGCAAGCTGAGGCCAAGCTGCTGTTGGAGGTGTTGACGCCGATCGCCAAGAGTTGGCCCTCGGAGTGGTGTTTGGAGGCCAACTCCTTGGCCATTCAAATCCACGGCGGTTACGGCTACACGCGTGATTTTCCCGTAGAGCAGTACTGGCGCGACAACCGCCTGAACATGATCCACGAGGGCACGCACGGGATTCAGGCCGCAGACTTGCTCGGCCGCAAGGTGCGCATGATGGATGGTGCGGGCTTGCGCTTGTTGGGCGACCAGATCATGGACACCATTGGCCGCGCCAGCATCTTGCCGCGCGTGCGTGACCACGCCAATGCTTTAGAAGCCGCGTTGGCCGAGGTGTCGATGGCCACCGAAGCCATTTGGACGTTTGACGGTGAGCCGGACGCCAATGCAGCCTTGGCCAACGCCGTGCCGTACATGCAGGCCTTTGGTCACATGGTGCTGGCTTGGACCTGGTTAGACGTGGCCTGTGCGGTCGTGGCGGCCAATGACGGCACACCCGCGAGCGAAGGGCGCTTGCGCGCCTGTGACTTCTTCTTCCACTACGAGTTACCCAAAATCGAAGCTTGGTTGCTGGTGGCGCGCAACCGCGATCAAACGGCAGCAACCATGCCCGACGAAGCCTTCTGAGGAGTTTTCCCGTGTTGAAACACATCGTGATTTGGAACCTCAAAGACCAGGCTGAGGGCGCTGACAAGGCCAGCAATGCTTTGAAGGCCAAAGCCTTGTTGGACGCCTGCAAAGGCTTGGTCCCTGGCCAGCACGCTTTTGAGGTGGCCACAAATGCCGCGGGTTTGGGCTGCACCGCAGATTTGATCTTGTACAGCGAGTTTGAAGATGAGGCGGCCTTGAAGGCGTATCAGACTCACCCGACGCACGTTGCGCTCAAGCCATTTTTGGCGGCCATCGTCTCGGGTCGGCAGTGCATGGACTACATCATCGACTGATTTTCATCGTCTGATCGTCGTCGCAACCGCAGCCACCGCAGCCTTGGGTGACTGCGGTGGGGGAGCGCGAGCAAACCGCGTGCATTCAGCGGGCAAGCCCCGCTGCGGTTTCGCTTACTTGAACTGGTAAGCCACGCTGAGCGTCAATGCGCTGGGGTTCAGCGTTGCGTCCAG
>JALRFN010000078.1 GCA_023268425.1 Burkholderiaceae bacterium
ATGGACACCTATCACCGCTGGATGGAAGTCGTGGTGCCTGTCTCCCTCTTGGGCCTGCGGCTGAGTCCCGTGGTGCGCGAGGCCTTGGCCTTTTTGATTGGCAACCTCAACGAAGATGGCTACCTCGAAGACAGCTTGGAGGCACTCGCAGCCAGCTTGGCGCCCGACGACTTGGACGCCCAACAACAAGCAGTTGCCGCGCTGGAAGAGGCCTTGGACTGGCTGCAAGACATGGAGCCGCTGGGCGTGGGCGCGCGCGATTTGCAGGAGTGCCTGCGCTTGCAGATTTGGGGCATGCGCAACAGTGACGCGGCGCAAGCCGCCGCCAAGCTGGTCGAACAAGACATGAGCTTGCTGGCCAAACGCGACATCAAACGCCTCAGCAGCTTGAGCGGCTTGAGCGACCCACAGGTGCGCGAAGGTCTGAGCTTGATCCATGGCTTGGAGCCCAAACCGGGCCGACGTTTTGCGCAAACCGATCAACTCATTGTGCGCCCTGATGTCATCGTCACGCGCGAAGGCGATGAGTTCAAAGTCAGTTTGAACCCGGCGGTGATGCCGCGCCTCAAGGTCATGGACCAGTACACGACCACACTGAAAACCAACAACGCCGTGCCCGCGCAACAGCGCTTGCAAGAAGCGCGTTGGTTTGTGAAAAACATCGCCCAGCGATTTGAAACCATCGTGCGGGTCTCCACGGCCATCGTCATGCGCCAGCGCGGCTTTTTCCTTCACGGAGAAATGGCCATGCGCCCCATGGTCTTGCGTGAAATCGCTGACGAGTTGGGCTTGCACGAGTCCACCGTCAGCCGGGTGACCACGGCCAAATACATGGCCACGCCCTGGGGCACGTTTGAGCTGAAGTACTTCTTCGGCTCAGGCCTGGGCACCGAGGTCGGCGGCAGCGCCTCCAGCACCGCTGTGCGGGCCTTGATCAAACAACTGATTGGTGCCGAGTCAGCGCAAAAACCGCTGTCGGACAACCAAATTTCCAAATTGCTCAAAGAGCAAGGCATCGACTGCGCGCGACGCACCGTTGCCAAATACCGCGAGGCGATGCGCATCGCCCCGGCCAACCTGCGAAAAGCCCTGTGAACCCTACCGATCTGGATTTGTTTTTGCCCTGCCCGCTGGGTGTGGAGGAGTGGCTGGCGCAAGAAGCCCAAACCATCACCGGCGTCAAGCCCCATGTGCAGCGCGCGGGCGTGTGGGTGCGTGGCGACCTCCAAGCCATGATGGCCTTGAATTTACACAGCCGGGTTGCACAACGCGTGTTGCTGCGCGTGGCCCACGGCCTGTACCGCGACGAGAACGACGTCTACGAGGCCGCACGCGCCGTGCCTTGGGAGCAGTGGTTTGGTGCGCGTGACAGCTTTCGCATCGACACCACGGCCAACCGAAGCCCGCTCAAAAGCTTGAATTTCGCCACGCTGCGGGTGAAAGATGCCGTGGTGGATCGTTTCCGCGAACGCGAAGGCGAGCGCCCCAACATCGACACCCACCAACCGCGCGTGCGCATCACCGCACACTTGGACGCCGAAACCCTGGGCCTGTTCATCGACACATCGGGTGAGCCTTTGTTCAAACGCGGCTGGCGCCAAGACAAAGGCGATGCGCCGCTGAAGGAAACGCTGGCTGCCGCCTTGCTCATGGCCACAGGCTGGGACGCGAACAGCGAGCAGCCCTTGTACGACCCCTGCTGCGGCAGCGGCACCATCCCCATTGAAGCGGCGCAGATGGCCTGCCGCATCGCGCCCGGCTTGCAGCGCCGCTTTGGCTTTGAACGTCTGCGCGGTTTCAACGCCCAGGCTTGGCGACAACTGCGCGAGGCGGCACAGGACGATGTGTTGCGCACGCCTGGCGCCGTGCGCGTGTTCGGCAGCGATGTGTCACACCGCATGGTCGATTTCGCGCAGCGCAACGCCGAGCGCGCAGGCGTGTCTCAGGCCTTGGAGTTGCGCGGCGGTGATGCACTGCAACGCACGCCACCCAGTGCCAGCGCGGGGGTCTTGTTGCTCAACCCCCCTTATGGCGAGCGCATCGACGTGGCAGGTGTGGCCTCTCGCGGTGCCAACCGACGCTTCCAACAAGGCGCCACACTGAGTGCGCGCGGTCCGCGCAGCCAGGCACCAGAGACGACCAACGACCCCGGCGCCGCGGCCTTTTATCAGTCTTTGTCGGCGCATTGGAAAACCCATTTCGATGGCTGGACCGCCTGGGTGTTGACGCCGGACATGAAATTGCCCGGCATGATGCGGCTGAAAGAATCGCGCCGCGTGCCCGTGTTCAACGGCCCCATCGAATGCCGCTTGTTCCGCTTTGACTTGACCGCACGCCGCCCTCAACACGCAAGCGCTGACCCGACATGAAACGCGTCGTGGTCGACACAAACATCGTCTTGGATGTGTTGGTGTTTGAAGACGAAGCCGCCGCGCCGTTGCGAGCCGCCTTGCGTGCTGGTGATCTGCGCTGGTGCGTCACGCCGCCGATGCGCGTCGAATTGGCGCGCGTGCTCGAGTACCCACTGATTGCACGGCGACGCGCCCAACGCCAACAAGCGGTGGCTGAAGTGCTCGCGCAGTTTGATGCGTGGGCTGAACAACATTCGATAGCCCCCAAAGCCCCCTACACCTGCAAAGACCCAGACGATCAAGGCTTCATCGACCTGGCCTGTGCCCTTGGGGTGGACTTGATCAGCAAAGACAAAGCTGTCCTGGCCTTGCACAAACGCTTGCTGCGACTTGGCATCATGATTCGCCGCCACTGGTCGCCCAGCGACGCATGAACGCCAAGGACTGGCCGTAGTGGTAGGCCATTTGCGATTCATCGTAAGCGTGCTGCTGACCGACCGGACATGCACAGCGAGCCAGGCAAGTGTTCGCGCAAGAGGACGCTGGTGCCAAACGGTGACGCAGACAGCGTTGCAAGTCCCACTGCGGCCGCAAGGCATTGGCCGGACAGGCTGACAAGCAAGCGCGCTCGGTACAGGTTTCGCACGGGTGAGGGCCCACGCGCTGTGGTGTGATCGGCCATGGCTGGCGCACCACAAACACCGCTCGGTAGGCAAACCAAGAGCCCCATTCGGCGTCGATGCCGACTTGAAACGGACTGTGTTGGTGCCAACCCAAAACCCGACCCCATTGCTGTAGCGGCAGCAAGGCCTGTTGCTCACGCAAGGGAAACAGGCAGCGGTGGGCGATGCCTCGCGCCTGCAAAGCACGCTCAATCGTCTCGCGCGACCAGGCATCGATGGGATGCGCATCCAAGCGGCGCGATGGCCAGTCCTCGCCCCACCAAGCCGACAAGTGTTGCCACAGGCGCGGGCCTTGATGACCGATCACCCAGAGCACCGAATCGGCAAGCCCATGCGTCGCCGCATGGTCCTCGTCCGTCGAGAAGTCAGGCCAATCCGCCAACGGCAGCACACCATGCACATTCAAACCCAACTCACTGAGCTGCGCAAACAAATCGCTGGGCGAAGCCAACACCGCAGGCTCAAAGGTTCATGGGGATGGTCACGGGACCATCGTTGACCAAGTGCACCTGCATATCGGTGGCGAATCGCCCGCTGGCCACAATGGGGTGTTGCGCACGCGCTTGAAGCACCAAGTCCTCAAACCAAGCCCGCGCCATCACAGGCTCGGCAGCGCCAGTGAAACCTGGGCGGGTGCCGCTGCGGGTGTCTGCCGCCAGGGTGAACTGGCTGACCAACAAAAGGCCGCCGCACTGTCCCTGACCGTCCAGGCTTTGCACCGATCGATTCATCTTGCCCGCGTCATCTTCAAAAATGCGCAAACGCAAGAGCTTGTGCAAGAAGCGCTGTGCCGTCTCGGCGTTGTCACCCGCTTGCGCGCAGACCAGCACCAACAAACCTTGTTCGATGGCGCCGATGGTTTCGCCGTGCACTTCGACCCGCGCAGAGGCCACCCGTTGAATCACCGACAACATGTCACTTGATGTCCTGCTCTTCGTGGAAGTGCGACTCCACGTCGTTGGGCAACAGTTGGATGGTGGCACGCAGCCCAGGCACCGCTGCCATCAGCGCTTGCTCCACGCTGGCGCGCACAGCGGCGGCGCGCTGCAAACTCCAAGCCCCGGGCATGTGCATGTGCACATCGACAAAACAACGGTGTCCAGCGCGACGCGTGTAGAGGTGGTCAAAGCGCACGATGTCTTGGCCATCACGGGCGTGCGCAAAACCGTGCAACACCGCTTGGATTTCATGTTGGGTGTCCGCATCCACGGCCTCATCCATCAAGCCCTGCGAAGACTCCCAAACCAGGTGCACGCCCTCGCGCGCGATGTTCAAGGCCACAATGGCTGCGGCCAGCAAGTCCAACCACCACCACCCCGTCATCCAGGCCAACAACAAACCCACCACAACGCCCGCTGAGGTCCACACGTCGGTGAACAAATGGCGCGCATCACCCTCCAGCGCCTTGGAGCGAAAGCGCTGCGCTGCGCGCAACATGCCCCAAGCCAAAAAGCCGTTCAACACAGAACTCAGCACCGACAAACCCAAACCCATGTCCAGGGCTTGCAGCGCTTGTGGATGCATCCAACGGTCGACGGTCGACCACAAAATGCCCCCTGCGGCGCCCAAAATCAAGATGCCTTCGAAACCCGAAGAGAAGTATTCGGCCTTGTGGTGACCGTAGGGGTGGTCGTCATCGGCTGGCTGCTCAGCCACCAACACCATGCGCCAAGCAAACATGGCCCCCGCCAGGTTGACAAAACTCTCCATCGCGTCCGAGAGCAGTGCCACCGAGTCGGTCAGCCACCAAGCCAAGGTTTTGAGCACGATGGTGGCCAAGGCCACCGCTGTGGAGACCTTGAGCCAAGTGGCGGGCTTCCAATGTTGCATGCGCTCAGCCCAACTGCACGCGAGCAAACTTGCGCTTGCCGACTTGCAGAACGTAAGTACCCACTTCTAATTTCAAGCCACGATCACTGATCACTGCACCGTCCACCCGCACGCCGCCGCCATCAATCAAGCGCCCCGCTTCCGAGCTGGACGGCGCCAAGTTGGCTGCTTTGAGCAAGGCGGCAATGCCCATCGGGGCACCCGACAAACTCAACTCTGGGATCTCGTCAGGCACGCCGCCCTTGCTGCGGTTGATGAAGTCTTGCTCGGCGGCTTCGGCAGCCGCTGCGTTGTGGAACCGTGTGGTGATCTCTTTGGCCAAGGCGACTTTGGCCTCTTTGGGGTTGCGGCCCGCCTCGATCTCGGCCTTCAAGGCCGCAATGGCCTCCAGGGACTGGAACGACAACAAGGTGTACCAACGCCACATCAAGTCGTCGCTGATGGACAGCACCTTGGCAAACATGGTGTTGGCGTCTTCGGTGATGCCGATGTAGTTGCCTTTGCTCTTGGACATCTTGTCCACACCATCCAAGCCCTCAAGCAAGGGCATGGTCAAGATGCACTGCGGCTCTTGACCGTACTCTTGTTGCAGGTGACGGCCCATCAACAGGTTGAACTTCTGATCCGTGCCGCCCAGCTCCAAGTCGGACTTCAAGGCCACGCTGTCGTAGCCTTGCATCAGCGGGTACAAAAACTCATGCACGCTGATCGACTGGCCACTGGTGAAGCGCTTGTGAAAGTCGTCGCGCTCCATCATGCGCGCCACGGTGTACTTGGCCGACAGCTCGATCATGCCGCGCGCGCCCAAGGGATCGCTCCACTCGCTGTTGTAGCGAATCTCCGTTTTCTCCGGATCCAACACCAAGCTGGCTTGCTTGAAATAGGTTTGTGCGTTGGCCTCAATTTGCTCGCGCGTCAGCGGCGGGCGCGTGCTGTTGCGCCCCGAGGGGTCGCCAATCATGGACGTGAAGTCACCAATCAAGAAGATCACCTGGTGACCCAAGTCTTGCAGCTGACGCATCTTGTTGAGCACCACGGTATGCCCCAAATGCAAATCAGGCGCAGTGGGATCCAGACCCAGTTTGATGCGCAAGGGCTGCCCCGTTTGTTGCGCCCGCGCAAGCTTGCGCAACCACTCCTCACGCGGCAGCAACTCGTCACATCCACGCAAACTCACCGCCAGTGCGTGCGCCAAATCATCATTCATTTCAACGCTGTTGGTGCCGGTTTTTATTGTCATACTGAAATACACAAGAATGGGGCGCAGCGCTATACTGCAAAGTTGATCTGGCGTTTTCGCGCACGCGAAAGCAAAAGAGCATTGTAGTGGTGGCCCCGTGCCGCCTTCGAGATTTTGGCGCCACCCAAGCGCCCCGCCAGGTTTCTGTTTTGCATTCTTCTCGCGACCATTTTCGACTCCACTACATCGACCTGTCGGCGCCCACGCCGCGTGAGGTCGGCAGTGTGCTGCACGCGCTGCGGGGCAAGCTGATGGTCGGTGGTGTGTTGTTGGGCTCGGCGATTGCGCTGACGGCCTTTGGCTTGGCGCCTCACGGCAACGAACCGACGCCAGACAGCGCCATCGCCAGCGTCAGCACCGTCACGGCCAGCGAAGCGCTCAGCAACAGCGCGGCGGATTTGGAGCCCAGTGCACTGCCCTTGGTCGCTGACACCCAAACACGCCGCGGCGAGACCGTGCGCAGTTTGCTGCAACGCCTGGATGTCGAAGACGCCGCCGCCGAGACCTACCTGCGTGAACACGCCGAAGTGCGTCGCTTGCTCAACGACGAGCCCGGCGCGCGCGTCAAAGCCCACATCAACGCCCAAGGCGAGCTCACCGGGCTGCGCTTCACCTGGCTGGACGCACGCAAGGCGCAAGAGGCGTCGCAGTTGGCCTTGTCGTTGCAAGCCGATGGCCAGTGGCAAGAGACCACCAGCCAAGTGGCGCTGACGCCGCACACGCGCTTGGTCAGCGGCACCATCCAAAGTTCGCTGTTCGCCGCGACCGACGCGCAAAACATTCCCGACAGCATCGCCGTCAGCGTCGCTGAGATCTTCGCCAACGACATCGACTTCCGTCGCGACCTGCGCAAAAATGACCGCTTCACCATCGCTTACGAAGAGTGGGGGGTTGAAGGTGAAATGATGCGCACCGGGCGGGTCTTGGCCGCAGAGTTCGTCAACAAAGGCCGCGCGCTGCAAGCCATTTGGTTTGAAGCCAAGGGCGATTACTTTGACGGCAAGGGCCAAAGCTCCAAACGCCAATTCTTGTCGTCACCCATGAAGTTTTCGCGCGTGACCAGCGGTTTTGCGATGCGCTTCCACCCCATCCAAAAGACTTGGAAGCGCCATTTGGGGGTCGACTATGGCGCGCCAACCGGCACGCCTGTGCGCAGCATCGGTTCAGGTCGGGTGGTCTTTGCCGGTCAACAGCGCGGCTACGGTAACGTGGTGGAGATCCAGCACGACGGCCAAAACCGCACGCTCTACGCCCACTTGAGTCGAATTTTTGTGCGCAAAGGCCAGTCAGTGGAGCGCGAGCAGGACATCGGCGCGGTCGGCTCCACAGGTTGGGCCACAGGGCCTCACCTGCATTTCGAGTTGCGCGTCAACGGCGTGCACCAAGACCCACTGTTGTTGGCCAAACGCAGCAAAGCGCTGACCTTGTCCAAGTCGGAATTGGCGCAATTCAAGCCGATTGCCAAAGACATGCTGGCCGCACTCAGCGCTGGCGGCAGCACCCAAACCGCTTCGGCGCGCTGACCGCGGCGCGGGCTCAATCCCCAACACACAAAAGGGCCGCAACTGCGGCCCTTTTGTTTGTTGGGGCGTGGTGAATCAAACGC
>JALRFN010000118.1 GCA_023268425.1 Burkholderiaceae bacterium
GTTTCAAGCTTGGCGTTTCAGTCGCCAATTCAGCAAGCGGCGTTGCGCAGGTAGTGGCGCAAAGGCGTGGCGCCAGATGTTGATCAAGCCAATGGCGATCAGCACCAGTCGCAGCGGCCAGATCACGGGCGCGTCGAAATCCTGCCCTTGGGCGTGTATGGCGCCAACCACCCAGCGGTCCAGTAGCCACATCGCGCTGGTGAACAATGTGAAGCCAACCCAAAAGTGCAATAGATTGCGTTGTCGCCACCAGCAGACCAAGCCGATGCCCAGACAGGTAGCGGACA
Source organism: Burkholderiaceae bacterium (assembly GCA_023268425.1). Classification (GTDB taxonomy): domain Bacteria; phylum Pseudomonadota; class Gammaproteobacteria; order Burkholderiales; family Burkholderiaceae_C; genus RS62. The sequence goes on from JALRFN010000118.1 coordinate 288, forward strand.
CCACGGCGCGCCAAAACACATAATCCGACAAGCTGTTTTGCACCGTCTCTTGGATGGCGAGTTGTTGCAACAACCAATCGGGAGTGAACCAGCAGATGGCAAGGATGGCCAGTGCAATGAGCAAAGCAGCGTTGATTCGCCACTGATAAGCCCGACTGCGCCGCGCAAAGTGGGCGCTGGCGCTGTCCACAAATCCCTGTTCGCGCCACAGGGTGCGCAATGCCAAGTCTTCGGCGTCTGACAGCGGTGGGCGGTGGGCCATGAGGAAGTGTTTCGGTTGCGATGCTCGCATTTTAGAAGTGCTCGTTAACGCTGTCAGGCCCCTACAAACGTACAAAAAGCCAAAGTCAATGCTCCCGGCGCAAAGTGGGCAAACCCACCCCCAAGACCTGAAACCCACCGTCGACCGCCAGTGTTTGGCCGTTGATGTAGGCGCTTTCAGGCGCGCACAAAAAGCCCACGCTGGCCGCGATTTCCTCTGGGGTGCCGTAGCGTCCGCTCGGGATGCTGTCGTAGTAGTCTTGGCGAATGGCCGGGCTGTGCACCAACTTGGCCATTTCGGTTTCGACGGGGCCCGGCGCGACACAATTCGCACGCACCCCAAAGGCGCCGTACTCCACGGCTTGTTGTGCGGTCAGGTGACTCAAGGCCGCTTTGCTGGTGCCATAAGCCACCCGCAGTGTGCTGGCGCGCAAGCCCGATATCGAACCGATGTTGACGATGGCCCCACCACCGCTGGCCTGCATCATGGGCACGAACGCTTGTGAGCACAAAAATGCGCCGTCGAGGTTGATGCTCAAGACGTGGCGCCACTCCTCAAAGCTGGTTTGCTCGATGGGCTTGAATACCGCCACCCCAGCGTTGTTGACCAAAGCGTCAGCGCGTCCCCAGGCCGCTTGGACGCTGGCGGCCGCTTGTGCCACCGATTCAGCTTGGGCCACGTTGGTGTGTAGGCCCAGAACCCGTTCGGGCTGAGCCAGTTGCGCCAGCGTTTGGGTCAACTGCGCTTGATCCCAGTCCAAGATGGCCACGCGGTAGCCGTGGTTCAAAAACCACTGCACGATGGCCAGTCCAATGCCACGAGCGCCGCCAGTGACGATGGCAACGGGTTCATTTGAGGGGGTGGTGCTCATGCGCGCTCCAAGAAGTGATGCGTGGCACTTTAGCAATTCGCTCGCGCGGTCAACGCAGCGCTTGTCACACAGGCGAGTCCTCGCTTGGCTGCGCTGTGAAAGAGTTGAACGAGGAGGACAAACACATGCACGTCAGTGAATTGCCGCGAGCGCTTTGGTTGGTCGAGCCCGAATGGCTGGCCAGCCATCTGCACGACCCTCATGTTCGGATCTTGGATTGCACGACCGTGATGACTCCCCAGGCTGTTGGGGCGTCGCGCATCAGCAGTGGGCGACCCCAGTACTTGGCGGGTCACATTCCTGGGGCAGTGCACGCGTGCATGGTCGACGATTTTTCTGACCCGCAGGGCGATTACCCCTACACCTTGCCAACGGCGGCACAGATCAGCGCGACCTTGGCACGCTTAGGTGTCGGCGCTGAAGACCATGTGGTGCTTTATGTTGCTGCGCAACCCATGGTCGCCACGCGCGTGTGGTGGGTGTTGCGCGCTTGGGGTCATCAGCGGGTGTCGATCTTGAATGGCGGCATGCCGGCTTGGCGTGCGCGGGGCTTGCCCATCGAGACAGGCGCTGAAGCGTGCGCCCCATCGGTGTTCAACGCGGCCTTGCAAGTGGGTTGGTGCGTTGGCGCGCGAGCCGTGGAGCATCCCGCTACAGCGGCGGCGGCCGTCGCCATGCAGCAGCGGGGTTGGGAGGTTGCTGCGGTGCCGGTGGATCGCGTGGGCGCGGTTGATCTGGAGGTGCTCGAACGGTTGCTGGCACCACCCACCCGTCTCGTGTCGCTGATTTGGGGCCAGAGCGAGGTGGGAACCCTGCAGCCTCTCCACACGATTGGCACGCTCTGCCGTGCCGCCGGTGTGCTGCTGCATGTGGATGCTGTCCAAGTGGTGGGTCACCTGCCCT
>JALRFN010000121.1 GCA_023268425.1 Burkholderiaceae bacterium
CAGCACCGAACAAGTGCACTTCATCGGCAAAGACATCACCTACTTCCACACGCTGTTCTGGCCAGCCACCTTGCACTTCTCAGGCCGCAAGACGCCAGACCACGTGTTTGTGCATGGCTTCCTCACGGTCTCCGGCGAAAAAATGAGCAAAAGCCGCGGCACTGGCTTGGACCCATTGAAGTACTTGGCGATTGACATGGACCCCGAGTGGCTGCGTTACTACATCGCTGCCAAGCTCAACGGCAAAAACGAAGATGTGGACTTCAACCCAGAAGACTTCATCGCCCGCGTCAACAGCGATTTGGTCGGCAAGTACGTCAACATCGCCAGCCGCAGTGCGGGCTTCATTGCCAAGCGTTTTGCAGGCGTGCTGGGCACGCCCGATGCAGAAGGCCTGGCCTTGTTGACGGCCATCCAGTCTCAAGTTGCCGCCATTGCCGAGCGCTACGAACAGCGTGATACCGCACGCGCCCTGCGCGACGTCATGGCCCTGGCCGATGAGGTCAACGCTTACATCGCCGAACACCAACCCTGGGTGCTGGCCAAAGACGAGGCCCAAACCGAGCGCTTGCATGCCGTGTGCAGCACTTGCATCGAGGCTTTTCGCTTGCTGACCCTGCTCTTGAAGCCCGTGCTGCCGCGTGTGGCCGCTGACGTTGAGGGCTTTTTGCAAGTCGCTCCCTTGGGCTTTGGCGACGCTGCGCAAACCATGGGTGCAGGCCATGTCATTGGCCAGTACAAGCACTTGCTGCAACGCGTCACGCCCGAGCAAGTCGACACCCTATTTGAAGCCCCCGCAGCGGCCGTGGTGGAGCTGCCTCCGCCAGGGGGCGAAGCCATCGCCGAGACCATCAAAATCGATGACTTCGCCAAAGTCGATTTGCGCATCGCCAAGATTGTGGCTTGTGAAGCGGTGGATGGCTCGGTGAAACTGCTGCGCTTGACCCTGGATGTTGGCGAAGCGCAAACCCGCAACGTCTTCTCCGGTATCGCCAGCGCGTACAAGCCCGAGGATTTGGTTGGCAAACACACCGTCATGGTGGCCAACTTGGCGCCACGCAAAATGAAATTTGGACTCAGCGAAGGCATGGTGCTGGCCGCCAGCCACGCTGACGAGCAAGCCGAACCGGGCATCTTCATTTTGGAGCCTTGGCCGGGCGCCAAGCCTGGCATGCGTGTGCGCTGAAGCTTCGGCGCCACCTCCCCACAGCGGGCGACAGCATGTCGCCCGCTGGTCATTTGGGCGTACACTCGATAGCCAAATGGCCCCCGCGTCGCACCACGCCCCCGCGCTCCCGCTGTCCAAGCGGCGTCGCTTCATCACGCGCATGCGCCATTGCGGCCCACCCTCAGCAGTTTGGTAAACCCATCCCCCAAACTTGCTGGAGAGTCCATGGCCGCGCTGCCCCACTTTCGCCCCAAAATCATCGAAGCCCTGCAGGGCTACAACCGCGAGCGCTTGAGCAAAGACATCGGCGCTGGCCTCACGGTCGGCATGGTGGCCCTGCCCTTGGCCATGGCCTTTGCGATTGCTTCAGGGCTCAAGCCTGAAGCGGGCATCTTCACCGCCATCGTCGCCAGCTTGGCCATCTCGGTGCTGGGCGGCTCCAAGGTGCAAATTGGCGGGCCTGCGGGCGCTTTCATCGTAATCGTCTACGGCATCGTCGCGCAATACGGCGTGGCCAATTTGCTGATCGCCACCCTGATGTCGGGTGTCATGCTCGCGCTGATGGGCTTGTTCGGGCTGGGCACCCTGGTGCGTTTCATCCCGATTGCGGTCGTGATTGGCTTCACCAATGGCATTGCCGTCTTGATTGGCTTGTCGCAAATCAAGGCGTTTTTGGGCCTGAGCGTGCCAAACATGCCCGCGGACTTCATTGGGATCGTGCAAGCCCTGTGGGCTCACTTGCACAGCTTCAACCCTTGGGCTTTTGGGGTCGCTGCAAGCTCTTTGTTGGTCATCGTGCTGTGGCAACGGCTGTTGCCACGTTGGAGCACAGGCCAAGGCTTGGCCCGCAGCCTGTCCGTGGTTCCCGGCTCCATCGTGGCCCTGGTCTTGGGCACCCTGGTGGTCAGTGCTTTGGCGCTGCCTGTGGACACCATCGGCAGCACTTTTGGCGGTATTCCCGCCAGCCTGCCCGCGCTTACCTGGCCCCAGTTCGACTGGGAAACGGCGCGGCATCTGTTGATGCCCGCCGCCACGCTGGCGGTGCTGGGGGCGATCGAATCTTTGCTTTGCGCGCGCGTGGCTGACGGCATGATTGGCGACCACCACGACCCCAACCAAGAGCTGATGGCGCAAGGCGTGGCCAACCTCGCCGCGCCCTTGTTGGGGGGCATGCCCGCCACCGGCACCATCGCGCGCACCGTCACCAACATCAAAAGCGGCGCCAGCAGCCCCATCGCCGGCTTGGTGCACGCCGCCACTTTGTTGTTGGTGATCTTGGTCGCAGCGCCTTTGGCGGCCAACATCCCCTTGGCCACGCTGTCGGCCATCTTGATGTTTGTGGCTTGGAACATGGGCGAGTGGCACGCGTTCACTGAATTGCGCCAGTTCCGTCTGCCCTACCGCGTGACCCTGTTGGCCGTGTTCTTGCTCACCGTGATCGTCGACTTGACGGTGGCCGTGCAAGTGGGCTTGTTTGCGGCCTGCGCAACCTTCATTTACCGCATCTCGAGCTTGAGCCGCGCCGAAACGGTCCACGCCGAGGGCTACCCCATGTTGCGCGGTCTGGACTCACAAGTGCATGGCTATCGACTTTACGGCGCCTTGTTTTTTGGGGCGGTGAAGCTGCTCGAAGCCATGCAAAACCGCCTGCCCGAGCAGGCCTTGGTGCTGGACTTGAAAAACCTGATCTACATCGACAGTTCTGGCGCTGACGCGCTGGACGACTTGCACATCGCTTGCCAAAAGCGTGGGGTGCGACTGGTGCTGTGCGGGGCAGCGCACCAACCGGCGGAGATGCTCACGCGCAATGGCCTGCGCCACCGCATCGCACCAGACGACTGGGCCGCAGATTTGGCTGAAGGCCTGGGCCGAAGCTGTCAGCGACCCACGCCCTCCAGCCCGTAAAATCAAGCCCTTGCGTCTCCAGACTCGAGCTGGCGGCGTCCAGCGTGTTTGTCTTTGGATTTCACCATGCACATCTTTGCTTACCCTGCCTACACCTCCGACACCACCGAATTCTTGACCGACCTGCGCAAGCAAGACCCGAAGCTGAAGCAACGCCAAATCGAAGGCCGCGCCTTGTTGTGGGACCAAGACATCGACCTCAAAACCAAGGCCGACGTCGAAGCCGACACCTTGCGCCAACAAGCCTACGTCTACCAGACCAAGGCCTCGGTCTGAATCGAGACCTGCGATGAGTGACACCGGCGTCGACGACAGCGCCGTGATCTTGCCCACCCCAGAGGTGATCGATCACGTCGCGGTGGCTCGCCTGTATGGCGAGCCGCTGTTTGCGATGCCGCAAGACTTGTACATCCCGCCAGATGCGCTGCAGGTCTTTTTAGAAGCCTTTGAGGGCCCGCTGGATTTGTTGTTGTATTTGATTCGCAAGCAAAACTTCAACATCCTGGACATCCCCATGGCGGCGGTGACCCGCCAGTACCTGAGCTACATCGACGAGATTCGCGAGCAAAACCTCGAACTCGCCGCCGAGTACCTGTTGATGGCCGCCATGCTGATTGAAATCAAATCGCGCATGCTGCTGCCGCCCAAGAAGACCGAAGGCGGTGAAGAGGCCGAAGACCCGCGCGCCGAGTTGGTGCGCCGCTTGCTCGAATATGAGCAAATGAAGCTGGCGGCCGCAGCCATCAACGACTTGCCCCAAATCGGCCGCGACTTCTACCGCGCTGACGTCACCGTGGAGCAATCGCTGCAACCCCGTTTTCCAGACGTCAACGCCGGCGACTTGCGCGCCGTGTGGAAAGACATCTTGCGCCGTGCACGGGTTCTTTATTCTCAGCCTGCTGATGGGCGGCGCGAGCATGGGCGACGACCCGCCCTGGCCCCTGTTCCTGGTCTTTCTGCAACTGCTGCTGGATGTTATCGAGCAGGTGCTGGCGAATCCATTCCGCCAACGAATCCGGCCGTCAAAAGGTTTCGGACCGCGCCCAGGCCGCAAACCCGTGCACCTCTGGGGCAGCGAAAAAGATCGGCACAACGGCAGTTTTTGGGTAGAGAGGCGCTCGGAAAATCC
>JALRFN010000128.1 GCA_023268425.1 Burkholderiaceae bacterium
ACCATCGAAGGCCGCGGCTTTGACAGCCGTGTGTCTGCAGGCGGTCCTTTGGACAATTTCTTGTCCTCTGATTGTGTCAGCTGCGGTGCCTGTGTGCAGGCTTGCCCGACTGGGACATTGGTTGAAAAATCCGTCGTTGAAGACAACCCCTACGGGGACTTGTGGTTTGAACAAGCGCCACCGCCGGCCATCAGCGCCGCATTGCCCGAGCACAGCATCTACTTGGGTTCGTTTTCCAAAATCCTCGCGCCGGGCTTGCGCCTGGGCTATGTCGTGGCGCCCCCCTCGGTCTACCCCAAGCTCTTGCAGGCCAAGCAAGCAGCCGACTTGCACTCACCCAGCTTCAACCGGCGCCTGGTCTCACGCATCTTGGACAGTGGCTTCATCGAGCAGCACATCCCCACCATTCGCGCGCTGTACAAAAGCCAATGCCACGCCATGCTCTCCGCCATGGACCAACACCTGGCACCCTTGGGCGTGCACTACAACCGCCCGCTGGGCGGCATGTTCATTTGGGCGCGACTGCCCGAGGGCATGGATGCGACCACCTTGCTGCCCCAAGCCGTCGAGCGGGGCGTGGCCTTCGTACCGGGCTCGGCCTTTTATGCCGAGCACGCCGACGCCCGCAGCCTGCGCTTGTCCTTCGTCACCGCCAGCGCAGCGGACATCGAGCGCGGCATGGCGGCGCTGGCGCAAGCCATTCAAGCCGCACGCACAAAGAACCCATGATCTCGCGTCCCTTCGCCCAAGTGGACGTCTTTGCGTCAGGCGCATTGACAGGCAACCCGGTGGCGGTGGTGTTGAACGGCGAGGGCCTCAGCGACCACGCCATGCAGGCCTTTGCGCGTTGGACGCAATTGTCAGAGACCACCTTCGTCTTGCCGCCCAGCTCAGAGGGACGGGCACAGGGTGCCGACTACCGCTTGCGCATCTTCACCCCGGTGCAAGAGCTCCCTTTTGCTGGGCACCCCACGCTGGGCAGCGCGCATGCCTGGGTGCAAGCCCATGGCCACAACCAAGCAACGGTCATTCAGGAATGCGCCGCTGGCCTGATCCCGGTGCGCGTCGACGGCCAACGCCTGGCCTTTGCAGCGCCACCCAGATTGCGCACAGGGCCACTGCCTGGAACCCAGGTGCAGGACATTGCCCAGGCATTGGGTGTCGCACGGGCTGACATCGTGGCCCACGCGTGGTGTGACAACGGTCCGCCCTGGCGCGGTGTGCTGCTCCAAGATGTGGCCATGCTGCGACAGGCCCACCCCTGCCCTGGACTTGAGTTCGTGGGCTTGGCGGCACTGACCCCCGGTGGGGAAGCCGATGTTGAAGTGCGCACGTTTTTCCCCAAACAACAGGGCATGGCCGAAGACCCCGTGACTGGCAGCTTCAACGCAGCTTTGGCCCAATGGCTGCTGGATGACGGCCACCTGCCCGGTGACTACGTCGCCCGCCAAGGCTTGGCGCTGGGCTGTGACGGCCGCGTTCACATCTCACGCGATGACACCGGTCAGATTTGGGTGGGCGGTGACTGCCTGAGCGTCGTATCGGGTCAACTCAAACTGTGAAGCTGAGGGCAAGCCCACCTGCGTGAATCAACTGGCTTCATCGGAACGAAAGGTGGCGTGTGAGCCGCTTGGAAGCCACGTCAACGCAACCGCACCTCAAGTCAACAGCACCTCAGGCGCTGCCCCAACCAGCGCCGACCTCAGCGAACCGATCGCCCGCGCCCTTTGCGCCCAGAGGCTCCGATAGACTTCAGCCACTCAAGCAATGCAACAGCGCGCCACCACAGGGAGGTGGGCCGGTCATCGCGACCAGTTCAAGCGCGGGAGGGTCAGCACATGGCGATCGCATCGGGCATCACGCCTCGGCGTGATTTGGATTTTGGGTTCAGCACGGACATGCCGCGCCATTGGGCGCAAGGCGACGCCTTCAAATCCAGGCTGCTCGACGCCTTCTCTTTGCAAGTGCCCATTGGCGAACGCCTGGCCATGCGCAGTGTGCAAGCCTTCGCCTCAGGCATCACCGACGCGACCTTGGCCGACGCCGTGCGCGCGTTCATGGCACAAGAGGGCCAGCACAGCCTGCAACACCGCCAATTCAACGATGGCCTGGCCGCACAAGGGGTGGCGGTGCATCGACTCGCGCGCTGGGGCCAGCGCCAAGCGGATGGGGTGTTTGGCCTGTTGCCACGACACTGGTGTTTGGCCTTGATGGCCGGCGTCGAACACTTGAACGCGGTGTTTGGCCGCGCCTTGCTGCGCAACAGCCTCGACTTTTCGGGCGAAGACTCGCGCGCTTTGGCGCTGCACGTGTGGCACGGCGCCGAAGAGTGGGAACACCGCGCCGTGTGCTTTGAGGTCTTGCGCACACAAACCCGCACCCGCCGCTTGACCCGCGTGGCCATGTACGCGGTGGCCGCGCTGCTGTTTCCCAGCCAGTTGACGCTGACGCAGATTTACTTGTTGCGCGTCGACGGCTTGAGTTGGTGGGGCATCGCTGGGCTGTTCAAACGCCACTGGCGATGGCTGTGGGGGCGGGATGGTTTCTTTCGCCAACAAATGCGAGCGCAGCGGGCCTACCTGCGCGGCGACTTCCACCCCAGCCAACAAGCCGATGACGCCACGTTCAGGCGCTGGGAACAAGCCATGGCCGAGCACGGCGACCCGCTGCGCGCTTTGTCCGAACTGCACACCGTTTGAACGCGCGGCCCGCGCCCTGCGTACTGCGTCAGGTCGAGGTCGCCTCGCCACCCCCATTCAGCCGCGCGCGCAGTTCGGTCTTCAACACTTTGCCGTAGTTGTTTTTGGGCAAGCCGTCGACCCGCACATAGCGCTTGGGGCGTTTGAAACGAGCAATGTGTTGCAGGCAATGGGCGTCCATGTCGGCATCGCGCACGTGCTC